>JAEYYS010000246.1 GCA_023428335.1 Verrucomicrobiota bacterium
CCCCAATGCCGCAGGCATCAAGGAAGGCTCGCCCGTCTACCTCGGCGGTTCCAAGGTCGGCAAGGTCTCCCGCCACCCGCAGCTCAACGACAGCTTCACCGGCATCCTCGTCGACCTAAAAATCCGCGACGATGTCGACATCCCCGCCGACTCGATTTTCGCCATCGGTTCCGCCGGTCTGATGGGCGACGCCCTCGTGGAAATCCGCCCGGGCAGCGGCGAGAGCACCGAATTCCTCTCGCACGATCACGCCGAAGTCATCGAGGGCGCCAAGTCCGGCGGCCTGGCCGACCTGCAAAGCACGGCGGAACAGGTCGGCCGCAAGGTCGATGTCGTGCTCGATGACCTGCGCACCGCGCTCAAGGACGTGCGCGAGGCCGTCGCCAAGATCAACCGCGAGGCTCTCGCCGAGGACACCGTCAAGGACTTCAAGCAGGGCATGCACCACCTCAACCAAACCCTGGCGCGGGTCGATGAGAAGGTGCTCGGCGAGGAAAACGCCGACGAGGTCAAGGCCGCGCTCGCCGACCTGCGCGCGGCGGCCGCCAGCTTCAAGACCACCGCGCAAAACGCCGAGGCGGGCAGTGCGAAGATTGGTCCGCTGATCGACCGCCTGGATCCCGCGGTCGCCCGCGCCGACCGAGTCATGGCCACGGCCGAGGACGCCCTCAAATCCGTCAAGTCAGCCGCCGACAGCTTCGCCCTCACCGCCCGCCAGATCCAGTCGGGCAAGGGGCTGCTCGGCGCGCTGGTGCACGACGCGGAACTGAAGACCGACCTCAAGGATCTGATCGCCAACATGAAGCGCAACGGCGTGCTGTTTTACCGCGACAGCGCCACCAAGGAACGCGAGCGCACCGAGGGCAGGCCGGCCCCGCGGGCGATCGCGCCGCATTTTCCCGGACGCTGATCACCGCAGGCCCGTCGGGCGATAACGGGCAAACCTCAGTTCAGATCCGTGCTCAGCACCGAGTGCGGTGCCCGCAGGGCGAGTTCGCGCGCCTGCGCCACCACCCGCACCGGGGTGGCGTCGAACAGGTAGGCGTGACAGCTCGGGCAGGTGATGGCACGCGCCACGATGATCGATCCGCAGCCCTCGCAGACCTTGTACTGCTCGGGCTGTTTGGCGATCTTCTCGGCCTGCTGCAGCCGCTGATCCTGGGATTCGTCCGGGGAACTCATGGTCGCTTTTGGATACGCTCAACGGGGCAAAATGCAACGGTCTAGTTGCTGTCAGACCCGAACCAGGCGCTCATCGAACGGCCGGCATACCCGGTCATTTCCAGGTAGCCGCGCCCCGTCACCGGCCGCCCCCCGGCCGCGCCACGGTAGTCGACCGCCCCCTCCCAATAACCGAGCCCGGGCGTGCCGGCGGACTGAAACTCCTGCTGCGGCAGGACCGCGACCGACTCCAATTCCAGCCCGAGACCCGGCACGGCCAGTTGCCAGGCGATCGGGTAGGCCGCCCCACCCGGGGCCGTCCAAGTGCGGCCGGGCGTGAGCCGGAAATCGCCCGCCTGCAGCGCGCGCACCGTGCCATCGGCACCGATGAAGGTGCCGGCACTGCCGGTCGTGGCACCGCCCCCCTCGCCTCGCAGTTGGAAGAGCATGAGTTCACTGCCGTCGTCGAGCTGAGCACTGAACCAGTCCCAGCCCGCCGTGCCCTTCTCCAAAAAGCTGCTGCCAAACTCATGGTCCATCCAGCTTGCACCGGTCACCTCATGGCGCTCGCCGCCCACCGTCAGCACACCGCGGGTCGGCAGGCGCGTGAAGGAGTAGTAGTGACTGGCATTGCCCGGGGTCGCCCCCTTTTGACTCAGGCCGTCGCGACCGTGCAACACCGGCGCCTTGCCCGGGGCCAGGTCGAGTTCGAGGCCAAACTCGCGATCCCGGGCGCGCAGTTTCATGCCGCCGTTCTCGAACCGGCAGTCCCAGTCCTCGTTCCACACCCGCGCCGGCGAGGCCCCCGCCAGACCCGGTCCGGCACGGTTCAGGCGGTCGGCATGATGGTAGCTGCGCCCCGTCACATCGGTGACCGCCAGGTGCGCCATCCAGACATCGCGCAGCGCCCAGGGCGACACGACCTCGGGCTTCGCCACGGCGCCGATGCGGAAGAAGGTAAGCTGGTAGCCGAAGCGACGCCCCGCCGCCGTGTCGAGGTTGCCGGTGAAGTACCACCACTCGATCTTGTGCTGCGGGTGCGATCCATGATCACGCGGGAACTCAAAACGATAACCCGCCTCGGCCGGCGCCCATTCCACCGGCTTGTCCTGTGCCGCCAACGGTGCGGCCAAAAACAGCAGCAGCGCGCCGCCAAGCCTGGCCACCGCCCGCCGCGCCGGCCAGAAACCGGCCAGCATCGTGCCGAGCACGGTCAGCACCGTGGCACCGGCCAGCAGCCCCCAGGGCGCATGAAAGCGGATGCTCCAACCGAAGCTCTGCGGGTTGATGACATGGATGAGCAGCAGCGACAGCAGCAGACCCACCGCCAGCCCCAGCGCCTGACTGACCGCGCCCAGCAGGCCTGACTCAATCAGGATCGTGCGCCGCAACTGCCCCGCCTCCGCCCCGGCCAGATGCAGCAGCCGCAATTCGGCGCGGCGCTCGAGCACCAGGGTCAGCAGCGTCGCCGCCACACCGGCCATGGCGACAAAGATGGCGATGATTTCCAGCGCCCAGGTGATCGCAAAGGTGGCGTCAAAGATGCGCAGCACCTCGGCGCGCAGGCCGGCATTGGTGAAGACCGAAACGAAGCCGCGACCATCGAGCGTCGCCAGCATCTCGTTGCGCACCGCCTCGGGATCGGCGCCGGGCTTGAGGTAAAGCGCCAGGTGGGTCGGCCGACTGGCCCCATACCATTTTTCAAACAGGGCCTGGTCCATCGTCACCGTGCCACTGTCGCTGGAGTAATCGTAGAACTGCCCGGCGATGCGAAAGGCCTGCGGCCCCTTCGGGGTCGGCAACTCCAGCATCTCGCCTTCGTGCACGCCAAAGCGCAGGGCGAAACTTTCCGAGACGAAGACTTCACCTTGGTCGCGGGCGCGCCGCAGCAGGTCCTTTGAATCACCCGGGGTCTTCAGCACCATGCGGCCATGCTCGATCTGCACCTCGAAATCGCCGGTGCCGAGCTTGACCACCCGGTCGCGAAAGGGCAGGTCGCGCGCGCGGTAGCCGTCGGCCGCCGCCCCGGCGGGATGGCCCGCCAACGTGTGGAGCGTCGCCGGG
>JAEYYS010000288.1 GCA_023428335.1 Verrucomicrobiota bacterium
GCAAACACCCGGGCGCGACCGGAGGCATCGATGAGCAGCGGCTCGGCCCCGGTCGGCAGACCGGCCAGCGCCCGGCTGGCTTCGCTCAGGCGCACCGAGGGTTGGCCGTCGCGCTCGCAGGCTTCGAGCTGGGCGCGGGCGTGAAGGAAGCGCGCGCCGAGTTCCTCGGCACGTCGGCGCAGCAGGTTGTCGAGTTCGGGCCGCGGAGTGTTGAAGGCGTAGGGCGGCAGGTGGTCGGCGACGTTGGTGAAGCTGAAGTGGATGCGCGGGCCGTCGGCACCGTCGAAGAACGAGGCGCCCGGCTTGCGCATCGACATCGCTGCGACCTGATCCTCGATGCCGAGCTGCCGGAACACCGGCACCACCCCGGGGATGAGCGACTCGCCGACCAGCAGATCGGGTCGCTGATCGTCATCGAACACGGTGCAGGAGAGGCCGCGCTGGGCAAGCAGCGCCGCCAAGGTGCAGCCGGCCGGGCCGGCCCCGATGACAACGACGTCGGACATGCGGCAAGCAAGCCGCGGATGGCGGGGAAGGCAATGGGGAAAAGGAACAAGGAACAAGGAACAAGGAACAAGGAACAAGTGAACCGCGAACCGACCCTTGCCGGAGCGCCGGGGCTGTCTATGCTGGTTCATGCCCCGCAGCTCCCGCGTTCGTTTCGACTGCCTGGCCGCCATGCGCGCGCTGGCGGAGGAGAGCCGGCTGAAGCTGGTGCGACGCCTGCTCGCCGGTCCCTGCTGCGTCAACGACCTCTGTGACTCTCTGGGGCTGACGCCCTACAACGCCTCCAAGCACCTGCGCGTGCTGCGTGAGGCCGGGTTGGTGGCCATGGAAAAGCAGAGCCAGCAGCATGTCTACGCGCTCGCCGCCGGCCTGCGCAGCCGCCTGCAGCCCGGCACCCAGACCCTCGACTTGGGCTGCTGCCAGTTCCATCTCGACAAGATCCAGGACTGAAGTTTGCCATTGGCTTGGTCCAAGTAGAGTGATTATTGTTTGCGCAAACTAGCAAATAATATTTGCGCATCTTGGCAAACGATGACAACGGGAGCGCCGTGCTCGCCGTTCTGTTTGTCGCTGTCCTCGCCGTGGCCTATGCCAACGGCGCGAACGCGAATTTCAAGGCGGTCGCCTCGCTCTATGGCAGTGGCACGACGAGTTATCGTCGGGCGGTGCATTGGGCGGCCGTGACGACGGCGGCCGGTGGTCTGGCCTCGGTGGCGCTGGCCGGGGCGATGCTGAAGGCCTTCTCGGGCAAGGGTCTGGTGCCCGATGCCCTGATCGCCGGGCCGGCCTTCTTGCCGGCGGTGGCTGGCGGCGCGGCACTGGCCGGCCTGCTCGCCACCCGCTGGGGATTTCCGGTCTCGACCACCCACCTGCTCATGGGTGCCCTGCTCGGGGCGGGCTGGACGGCTGGCGAGGTGCATGTGGGCCGGCTCTGGCAGAGTTTTGTGCAACCGCTGCTGCTCAGTCCGGTGCTGGCCGTGGCGGCGGGCGGCCTGCTTTACCTGGCCTTGAAAAACCTGCGACTGGCCCCCGATCATCGCACGCGCACGCTCGACGCCCTGCACTTTCTCAGTGCCGGAGCCGTCGGCTTTGCCCGCGGTCTGAACGACACCCCCAAGATGGCCGCCTTGCTGCTCGGCATCGGCTGGCTGTCGGGCGAGGTCGGTCCGCTGGCGATCCTGGCTGCCATGACGCTCGGCGGCCTGATCAGCGCGCGCCGGGTGGCCGAGACCCTGGCCCACAAGATCACCGACATGAATCCCGGGCAGGGCTTTGCCGCCAATCTCGCCACCGCCCTGCTGGTCACCACCGCCAGCCTGCACGCGCTGCCGGTTTCCACCACCCATGTCTCGGTCGGTGCCCTGCTCGGCATCGGCATCACCACCCGACAGGCGAAATGGCGGACCGTCCTCCCGGTGCTTGCCGCCTGGGTGATCACCCTGCCGTGTGCGGCGCTGCTCGCCGCGCTGCTGTTCGCCGCGCTGCGTCTTTGGCTCCCATGAGAAACCACACCACCCACATCCTCGCGGCGGCCTTTTTGGCAGTCGCTTCCTCCACCCTGGCCACCCCGACCGGCCTCAACAACATCCCGACGGCTGATACCGTGCCGCATCGCACGGTCGCGGTGCAGGCTTTCAGCAGCTTCGGCGGCGCCAATCAGTTCGGTGCCAACGGACCCGGCAAGCATTCGTTCTGGATGGGCTTCAAGACCGGCCTGGCCTTCGAGACCCTCGGAGAGTCCATCGGTTTTGAATGGGGCCTGGACAGCCCGCTTGTCCCGGATGATGCCGGTCCGCTGTTCGGTCAGGCAAAGGTGAATTTCAGCCCTTGGGAGGACGGCCTGCTCGCCGTTGGTGTGGCAGGCATCGCCCTCACCGACATCCGACGCGCGGGCGATCCCTTCAGCTATGCCGTGCTCGCCCACGACTTCGGCCTGCTGCGTGGTCACGCCGGTTACGGCAAGCAGACCGAGGGTGACTCCCTCCTGCTCGGCGTCGACCGCACCTGGAAGGTCCTTGATCGCAACTTCAACCTCAATGCCGACCTCGTGCAGACCCGCGACCAACGCGGCTGGCTGCCCGCGATTGGTGCCAAGTACGATCTCAACAAACACATCGTGCTCGAGACCTGGAGCAACTTTCCCGACGAGGGCAAGGTGAGCTTCATCGCCAAGATCAACTTTGTTTTCACCTTCTGAGTTCCATCCGCTTCCAACCTGCTTTTCCATCCCCACCATGAAAATCCTGCTTACCCTCGCCCTGCTCACCGTTGCCGCCCAGGCCGACATCGGACTCATCTCGCCCGCCGAAGCGAAAAAGCTCATCGAACATCCTGATCCCGCCCAGCGGCCGGTCGTGCTCGACACCCGCGGCGGCTACAAGGACTACTTCCGCGGCCACCTGCCGACTGCCCATCACATCAACTTCGACACCCTTCGCGGCACCGATCAGGCTGTGCCGGTGCAGTACCTGCCCGACCGCCTGACCAAGGCCCTGCTCAAGCGCGCCGGCGCCGACAAGGACCGCCTTCACCTCGTCTATGCCACGGGTGCCAAGCTGCCGAACGATGAGATCCTCAGCTCCAGCATGGTGGTTTTTGTGCTGGAGAAGTTCGGCTTCCAAAACATTCGCGTCGTCGACGGCGGTCTCGCCGGCTGGGTCAAGGCCGGTTTCGCCGCCGAGCACGCCTACTTTGGCAATCCCACGGGTCGTCTGCCCTGGCGTGGCACCCAGGGCATGGCGGCGGACGTCGATGAGGTGCGCGCCCATGCCGGCAAGCCCGGCAAACTGCTGATCGATGCGCGGCCGCTGAACGAGTACCAGGGCAAGGACGATGTCTGGCTGCGCAAGGGCCACATCCCCGGCGCCATCAGCTTCCACTGGGCGCGCCTGATGCAGAGCGACAACACCCACCAGTTCAAGTCCATCGCCACGATGAAGGCCGAGCTGCAGCGCGCCGGCATCACCCCGGATCAGGACATCATTTGCTACTGCGGCACCTCGCGCGAGGGCAGCCTGCTCTACTTCACCCTCAAGCACGTGCTCGGCTACCCGAAGGTGCGACTCTACGAAGGCTCGTGGAAGCAGTACGTCTGGATTCGCAACCAGTCGCTGCCCGCCGAAACCGGCGGACGCGCGGCGGGCAAGGAATGATGAATGACGGGCGGCAGCGGTAGGGCCCCGCTGCGTCGGGGCCGTGTTTTCGCGCCTCGGGGGGCTTATGAAGCCGTCTGCCCGGTTGCGGCTCGCTAGACGGTCGTGGCAGCATTCGTGAGAATTCCCTCCAGCTGCCACACCAGATGTCTTTGCGTTCCTTGTGCTCTTTTGCGGCTGAAGAACCTCAACCCCGCGACAGCCCCATCGTGCCCGCTTCGGCGAGTCGGGCGAGGGCCTCGGGGCCGACGGGTTCTTCGGCCTGCCAGGGCAGCCAGGCAGTGCGGCGGGCGTGGACTTCGCTGACTTCGCGCAGGTAGCGGCGTTCGGCCTGTTCGCGGCGCTGCAGCAGGGGGTCGCAACTGCCGCAGCCCTGCAGGCTCTGGTTGATGATCCAGGCGCAGGGTTCGATGCCGGCGCGGCGCAGATCGGCCTGCAGGGCGGCAGCCTCATGCACTGGCGTGGCTTCGGGCAGGGTGACCAGCAGCACGTGCGTGTAGTCGGGATCGCGCAGGCGGTCGAGCAGGTGCAGCACTTCCTCGGGCTGGCTGCTGCGCGCCTGGCGCTGCAGCTCGCGGTGGTAGGATTCACTGGCGTCGAGCAGCAGCAGGGTGTGGCCGGTCGGAGCGGTGTCGAGCACGACAAAACGATCGCGCCCGCGTGCCACCTCGCGGGCGAAGGCGCGGAAGACGGCGATCTCCTCGGTGCAGGGCGAGCGCAGGTCCTCCTCCAGCAGGGCGCGTCCGGTCGCGTCCATCTGCGCGCCCTGAACGGCCAGGATCTCGGCGGTGTAGGCGGCGGTCTCTGCGACCGGATCAATGCGGCTGAGCGTCAGGCCCTCGACGCGACCGTCGAGGGTCTGGGCGACATGAGCGGCGGGGTCGGTGGTGCTGAGGTGCACGGCGTGGCCGCGGCGGGCGAGGGCGACCGCCAGTGCGGCGGCGACGGTCGTTTTGCCCACTCCGCCCTTGCCCATGGTCAGGATCACCCCGGGGCCGGCCTTCTCGAGGTCGCCCAGCAGATCGGCCAGGCTTTCCATGGCCGGCGCTGGGGGCGCGGGATCGGCCCGGGGCGGGGGTGCCGCGTCGGCCGCGTCATCGAGCAGCGCGCGCAGGCCATCGAGGCCGAGGATGTTGATGGCGCGCAGGGGCACGTTGAAGCTCGGCAGGCTGGCGATGAAATCGGTGTGGCGCGCCAGGGCTTCGGCGCCGCGCTGCTGCAGGGCCTGCGCGGTGGGATCGTCCGGGCAGGTGGTGGTGAAAACGCCGTTGATGACGAGTTGCTGGTTGGACACGCCGAGCGCCTGCAGTTCCGCCGAGGTGCGGGCGGCTTCGCGCAGGGCGGCCGATTGCGGCCGGCTGACCAGCACCAGCGTGGTGGCGGCCGGATCGGCCAGGGTGCGCACGGTGGCCTCGTAAATGACGCGCTGCTTTTCCAGACCCGCCAGCGGTCCCAGGCAGGAGGTGCCGCTGGTGTTGGTGTCGAGGAACTGGTCCCAGGCCTTGGCCAGGCTCATCAGGCGCAGGGTGTGGCCGGTGGGAGCGGTGTCGAAGAGGACGTGGTCGTAGCCGGCGGCGGCGCTGGCGTCGCCGATCAGCCCGGAGAACTCATCGAAGGCGGCGATCTCAACCGTGCAGGCACCGGAGAGCTGCTCTTCCATGCTGCGCAGCGCCGCTTCAGGCAGCAGGCCGCGCAGCGGGCCGATCAGGCGTTCACGGTAGGCCGCGGCGGCCTCCATCGGGTTGATGTTGAGGGCGTGCAATCCCGGCGCCCCAGGCACGGGCGTGGGCCGACGGGTCAGCGGCGTCTGCAGCACCTCGTCGAGGTTGGAGGCGGGATCGGTGCTCACCAGCAGCACACGCCGGCCGGCGGCACAGAGGCGCAGGGCCACCGCGCAGGAGAGCGAGGTTTTGCCGACCCCGCCCTTGCCGGTGAAAAACAGGAAGCGCGTGCTGTGGGCCGGCTCGGGTTGGTAGGACGGCAGGTTCATGCATGGGACTCCTTGCCGAGCGCCGCGCGGAAAAATGCGGGCCGTTCGTCGTGGCTGGGGTAGTGCCCCTTCAGATAAACCTCGCCGTCGAGGTAGATGAGCGGCAGCACGGTTGGTCCCTCCTGTTCAAGCGCGGCCTTCACCTTCGGATTTTTCACAAAGGCAAGCGGTTGCTGGGCGAGGTTGTAGCGTTCGACAGCGACGCCGGCATTGGCCAGCATGGAGAGCAGGCCGGCAAAGTTGACCAGATCGGGATCGACATTCGGGCCGCAAATGCCGGTGGCGCAGCACATGGCCGGATCATAAACCTGCAGGGTTTTCACGCCTCCAGTCTACTTGGTGGATTGGCCAAGTAAAGCTCACAGGCTTCGCCGAACCTGGGCAAGACGGCTCGATTTTTGTGCGGGCGTTGCGGACTCAACATGGGACCCGTGGCGGATGGTGCTGTGCCCGGTCACTAGCCTGACAATCCGGTGAAGAAGCACGTGTACTGCACGTTCACCTGCGTGTGATCTCCCGCCTGCTCGTTCTCCTCGCTCTGTGCCCTCTGCTCGCCGCCTTGGCTGTCGAGCCCCCCAACCTCGTGGTCATCCTCGCCGATGATCTCGGTTACGGCGATGTGGCCTGCTACAATCCGCAGTCGAAGATCCCGACGCCGCACGTGGACCGGCTCGCCCGGGAGGGCATGAGGTTCACCGATGCGCATACGCCTTCCGCCGTCTGCACGCCGACGCGCTACGGCCTGCTCACCGGTCGTTATGCCTGGCGCACGCGGATGAAATCGGGCGTGCTCGACGGCTACAGCCCGCCACTCATCGAGCCGGAACGCGTCACCGTGGCCTCGTTCTTGAAGCAGGCCGGCTACCGCACCGGCTGCGTCGGCAAATGGCATCTCGGCCTGCAATGGACGCGTCAGGGTGGGGCGCTGGAGACCGAGGACAGGGGCCCCCAGGGGGTGCGGCCCGG
This sequence comes from Verrucomicrobiota bacterium, assembly GCA_023428335.1. Taxonomy (GTDB): domain Bacteria; phylum Verrucomicrobiota; class Verrucomicrobiia; order Verrucomicrobiales; family Verrucomicrobiaceae; genus Prosthecobacter. The sequence continues at coordinate 6,616 of JAEYYS010000288.1, forward strand.
CTTTGACATCGACCATGCACGGCCCTTCACCGGCGGACCGAATGCCGCCGGCTTCGATCACTTCTTTGGCATCAGCGCCTCGCTGAACATGCCGCCCTTCTGTTTCCTGCAGAATGATCGCGTGCTGCACCTGCCGACGCTCCGTCAGGAGCGCCTGCGCGACGCGCTCTTCCTCGCCACGGATGAAGGCCTGCGCTCGCCGGACTTCACCAATTTCGCGGTCATGCCGCGCTTCGCGGGCGAGGCGATGGCCTTCATCGAAAAACAGGCCTCAGCGAAGCAGCCTTTTTTCCTCTATGCGCCGCTGACTTCACCGCATCTGCCGGTGGTGACCAACCAGGAGTATCGCGGCAAAAGCCAGGCGGGCGAGTATGGCGACTTCGTGGTGGAGACCGACGCCTTTGTTGGAGCCGTGCTCGACACGCTCGACCGCACCGGCCTCGCGGCCAACACCCTGGTGCTATTCACCTCGGACAACGGCGGCCTGTTTCACTCGTGGCAGGCCCGGGAGACGGACGATGTGAAACATTACAAGGTCACCGGTCGCGCCGCGCACATGCGTGAGTTCGGTCACCAGGGCAACGCCCACCTGCGCGGCACCAAGGCGGACATCTGGGAGGGCGGACATCGCGTGCCCTTTGTCGTGCGCTGGCCGGGCAAAACCCCCGCAGGCACGGTCAGCGCGGAGCTGGTGGAACTGACCGACCTGCTCGCCACCGCTGCCGACATCCTCGGTCAGCCACTGCCTGCCGGCGCCGGACCCGACAGCCGCAGCATCCTGCCCGCCCTGCTGGCAGAGAAGCCGGCCAAGCCCGTGCGCGAGTTTGCCGTGCATCATTCCATGCAGGGCGTGTTCGCCATCCGCGAGGGACCGTGGAAGCTGGTGGAGGGTCATCGCGGTTCCGGCGGCTTTTCCCAGCCGAAGCAACTCGATCCCGCCAAGGAAGGCGGCCCGCCCGGCCAGCTCTACCACCTCGGGCAAGATCCCGCGGAGACACGCAATGCATACGCCGAGCATCCCGACGTCGTGCAGCGTCTGCGCACGCGCCTGAAGGCCATTCAGGACGCCGACCTCTGAGGTTTCCGCGGACGGTCAGCGGAACTTCAGCACCGGTACCTGGCAGGTCCGCACCAGCGTCGTGGTGGTGCTGCCGAGGATGAGCTGGCGGATCGGGCTGTGGCCGTAGGCGCCCATGATCAGCAGGTCGATGCCGGCCGCCTTGACGACCTGGGCGATGATGTCCTCCGGCGGCCCAGCCTGGGCGGTGGCGGTCACCTGATAACCGGCCGCGCGCAGTTTTTCGGCGGTCGCCTCGAGTTCGGCGGTCGTGGTGTTGTCGATCCGGCCGGCACGCAGCAGATGGCAGTGCAGGCCCCTCAGCAGCGGGCTGTTCAGCGCAAACTCAACGGCCTTGTGCGCGCTCGGACCGCCGTCGTAGGCGAGGAGAAAACGTTCGATCGGCTTGAAGGCGCGCGCGGCGACCAGCACCGGGCGGACGCTGGTGCGGATGACGCGCTGCAGTTCGCCGCCGAGGTGGCCTTTGGCGAAGTCGCAGTGTTCACCGCGCTTGCCGAGCACGACGAGTTCGGCTTCCAGTTCCAAGACCTCCAGGATGTCGACCAGGCGACCATGCCGCTGCAGGGTTTCGACCTCGGTGATGCCAGCCTCGGCGAGTTGGCGGACGGCGTCTTCGAGGATGGCCTTGCCCTTGAGTCGGGCCACCCGCGCCTGTGCCTCTTCCAGTTTGACGAGTTCCTCCGTGAGTTCAGCGCTGGCGTTGAAACCGATGGCGCCGGTCAGGTCATGGCCGTGGGCCAGCTCGCGGTGGGGGTCGAGGCCATGCAAAACCCGGATGCCGATGCCGAGACGGGCGGCGGCCCAGGCGCTGTGCTGGTAAACAGTGGGGGCGTACAGCGAGCCGTCGGGGCAGGTGAGGAGGTGGGGCATGACGGGGGAAGGGAGAACGGAGAACAGGGAACAGGGAACGGGGAACG
>JAEYYS010000352.1 GCA_023428335.1 Verrucomicrobiota bacterium
TGGTGGCACCGTTGATCTTGGTGGCGGGCAGGAAGCGGGCGTTGGTGAAGATCGGCGCGCTGGAGTCGAAGAAATCGTACTGCGGCACCAGCTTGCAGAGGTCGAGGTTGGCGTTGAAGAACGAGCGGATGGTGCCGATGTCCTCCCAGTAGCCCTGGAAGTTGTAGGCGTGAACGTGGTATTTCTTCAGGGCCTCGGGGATGATGTTCTTGCCGAAGTCCATCAGGTCGTTGTCGAGGCTGTCGATCAGCGCTTGGCGGTTGAAGACGTAAATGCCCATGGAGGCCTGGTAGCGCGCCTCGGTGGTGGGCAGGCCGAGTTCACGCTTGGTTTCCTCCGGCATCTGCAGGGACTTCAGCACGGCCGGATCCTTGGGTTTTTCGACAAACTCATGGATGCGGCCGGTGGTGTCGGTCTTCATGATGCCGAGGCTGGTGGCATCCTGGGCGTTGACCGGCAGGGTGGCGATGGTCAGGCCGGCACCGGAGGTGAGATGCTGATTCATCACCTGGCGGAAGTCCATGCGGTAAAGTTGGTCGCCGCTGAGGATCAGGAAGTATTGGTGGTCGCCTTCCAGGAAGTAGCGCAGGTTTTTGCGCACGGCGTCGGCGGTGCCCTGGTACCAGCGCTCGCCCTCGGGGGTTTGCTGGGCGGCGAGCACCTCGACAAAGCTGCGGCCGAAGGCGTCGAACTTGTAGGTGCGGGCGATGTGGCGGTTGAGCGAGGCGCTGTTGAACTGGGTCAGCACGAAGACCTGGCGGACGCCGGAGTTGATGCAGTTGCTGATCGGGATGTCGACCAGGCGGTACTTGCCGGCGAGCGGCACGGCCGGTTTGGCGCGATCCTTGGTGAGCGGAAACAGCCGCGTGCCGGCGCCTCCTCCCATGATGATCGCGAGTGTCGAGTTCCTAAGAATGGCACCGGTTTGAATGCGGTTCGGCATGATGGAGGAGGTGTGTGAGCGACCAGTTTTCCCTGAAACAAAGACCCGAGGCAAGCGTTTCCATCGCCTGTTTTCACCGGCGGCGCAACTCGCCCCGCAAACTACTCCACCCAGCCATGCCTTCTTCCCAGAATCACCTGTCCATGCTTGTTCTTGCCGCCGCTTTTTTTGGCGTGCAGGGTCTCCCGGCCGTGGATTTTGCCAAGCAGATCCTGCCGGTACTGGAAAAGAAGTGCCTCGACTGCCACAAGGCGCCTTACGAGGAGGACGGTCGCGTTAAAAAGCCCAAGGGCGGCCTGCGCCTCGACGCCGCTTGGGCGATGCTCAAGGGTGGCGAGACCGGTCCGGCCCTGGTGCCGGGCGATGTCGCCAAGAGTTACCTGCATGAGGTCGTCACCCTGCCCAAGGACGACGACATGTTCATGCCACCGAAGGGCGATCCGTTGACGGTCGATGAAATCAAGCTGCTCAAGGACTGGATCGCCGCCGGCGCCGATTTCGGCGGTTGGAAGGGCAACATGGAGGGGGCTCCGCCGGAGACAGCCGCGCCGGCCAAACCCGCCGCGCCGAAGGTCCGTGAGCACGATCTGTTGTATGCTGAGCTGGAGAAGGGCCTCAAGCCGGCGCCCTCGGAGGCCATTGAAGTCGCCAAGGCCGTCGGCGCCCAGGTCAGTCCGCTGAAGGTGGACGGCGCCTTGCTGCGGGTGGATTTCCTCACCGGTGTCTCCCAGTGCAAGGATGAAAACGTCGCCGCGCTCGCCGGCCTCAAGGAGCAACTCGTCCGGCTCGACCTCGGGCGCACGGTCATCACCGATGCAGCTTTGAAAAGCCTGGCCGGTTTCCCGCGCCTCATCGCCCTCGACCTGCGTCAGACCGCGGTCACCGACGCCGGTCTGGTCGCGCTCAAGGACCTGCCGAAACTGCAGACGCTCAACCTGTTCGGCACCGGCATCACCGACGCCGGCCTCAAGCAACTCGCCGAACTGCCGTCCCTGAAGCAGGTTTACCTGTTCCAGACCAAGACCACCCCGGCCGGGCTCAAGCAGCTCGCCGCGGCCCGTCCGGGCCTGCAGGTTTCCGGTGCCAAGTGAGGTGTCGCGCGGGTTTGTGGCATAGACGGCGCCCGCCCGCACGTTGCGACTGGACGCGGCCGCGGTTTCCTGCTGGCCTGATGGCCCATGACCTCCTTCCAGACCCTCTTCCACCGGCTCAAGGATGAGCTGCAGAAATCCATCGTGGGGTATGACGAGTTGCTCACCGATGTCCTCGTCGCCGTTTTCGCCGGCGGCCATGTCCTGCTCGAGGGCGTGCCGGGCCTCGGTAAGACCTTCCTCGTGCGCACGCTCTCGCAGGTGATCGGCCTGGAACCCGGGCGTGTTCAATGCACGCCCGATCTCATGCCGGCCGACATCCTCGGCACCCACATCGTCAATGAGAACGAGCATGGCCGGCGCATGATGCATTTCGAGAAGGGGCCGGTGTTCAAGAACCTGCTGCTGGTCGATGAGATCAACCGCGCCACGCCGAAGACTCAGGCGGCCCTGCTTGAGGTGATGCAGGAGCGCAACGTCACCACCGGCGGCGAGCGCCACCCGCTGCCCGAGCCTTTCTTCGTGCTGGCCACCCAGAACCCGATGGAGATGGAGGGCACCTACCCGCTGCCGGAAGCCCAGCTCGACCGCTTCCTGATGCAGATCGA
>JAEYYS010000383.1 GCA_023428335.1 Verrucomicrobiota bacterium
GGCGACAGGCCTGAACGGGGTGGCCGCGGCGAGCGCGGCGGACGGGGTCGCGGCCGCGAACGCGGCGCCAGCGACGAACCCAAGGCGCCGATCAAAAATTACGAGGCCCTGCCGCCGCCCCCGGCGCCGCCGGTGCCTGAAGGTCCCTACCCCGAGGCTTTCGAAGTTCTCGGCCTGGCACCGGCCGTGCTGGCCAGCATCCGCGAGACCGGCTACACGAAGCCGACCAACATTCAGGAGCAGGCCATCCCGGTTGTGCTTGAGGGTCGCGACGTCGTCGGCGCCTCGCAGACCGGCACCGGCAAAACCGCCGCCTTCGCCCTGCCCACCCTCACCCGTCTGGGCGCCCCCGGCGGTTTCCGCTGCCTGGTCTTGGAACCGACCCGCGAACTCGCCGCTCAGGTGACGGAGCAGTTTGAGAAATATGGCAAGCACACCGGCCTGCGCACCCTGCTCGTGCACGGCGGCGTCGGTTACGACAAGCAGCGCCGCGGCCTGCAGGAAGGCGTCGATGTCGTCGTCGCCACACCTGGCCGACTGCTCGACTTCATGCAGGACGGCACGGCCAAGCTCGACGGCATTGAGGTGCTGATCCTCGATGAGGTCGACCGCATGCTCGACATGGGTTTCCTGCCCGACGTGCGCCGCATCGTCGAGCGCACGCCGAAGGGCCGCCAGACCCTGTTCTTCTCGGCCACCATGCCGCCGCAGATCAAGACCCTGGCGGACTTCGCCCTCAAGGACCCGGTCAGCATTGAAATCGGCATCCGCTTCTCGCCCGCCGAGACGGTCAGCCACTTCATGTACCCGGTGGCGGGCGACCAGCGCGAGGAACTGCTGCTGGCCATCCTCAAGAAGACCCACTTCGACAGCGTCATGATCTTCACGCGCACGAAGATGCAGGCCGACCAGCTGTACGGCGCGCTCAAGCAGTCGGGCGAGTACAAGGTCGCCGTCATGCACTCCGACATCCGCCAGAGCGAGCGCGAAAAGGCGCTTAAGGGCTTCCGCGACGGCGAGTTCGAGGTCATTGTCGCCACCGACCTGGCGGCGCGCGGCCTCGACATCAGCGGCGTCACCCATGTCATCAACTACATGGTGCCGGAGAATTCCGAGGACTACGTGCACCGCATCGGCCGCACCGGCCGCGCCCAGAAGGAAGGCGACGCCTTCACCCTGTTCAGCGCCGAGGAACTGCCCTACGTGGCCTCCATCGAGCGGCTGATCAGCCAGAAGATCGAGCGACGCAAACTGGAGGGCTTCAGCTACAAGTACACCACCGTGCTCGACGAGGAGGACAAGGCACGCGCCATCCTTCACGGCCGCAAGAAGAAGCGCCGTTGACGCCGGCACGCCCCGCGGCTTCCTTGCCGTCATGAACCGCCTGCGCGCCCTGCCCCTGCTGCTGGCCCTCTCCGCCGCCACCCCAGGCGTCGCCGAACTCGCGCTCGACACGCCCGTTGTCGAGGTGAATCCCCGGCCCGAGGACGAGACCGTCGAAGTGACCTTCCACTACACCAACAAGGGCACCAAACCGGTGCGCGTGCTCAACCTCGAAAGCGCCTGCTCCTGCCTGAGTGCCGACCTCGACAAGGCGGTGTACCAACCCGGCGAAAAAGGCGCCGGCCATGCCGTGTTCAAGGTGTCGACCTTTGTCGGCGTGCACGAAAAGACCCTGCACGTGCAGACCGACGATCCGGATCAGGCGGAGTGGGTGGTGCCCTTCCGGCTCACCGTGCCGGAAATCCTGCGCATCGAACCCAAGACCCTGCAGTGGTGGGTCGGCGGCGAGGCGCAGGCACAGACCACGCGGGTCACGGTCACCGGCGACGAGCCCATCCGCATCACCGGCATCACCTCGACGCGCGAAAACGTCGAGTTCAGCTGGCGGGAAATCCAGCCCGGCCGCGAGTACGAAGTGAGCGTGCGGCCGAAGTCGACCGAGGAGGTCATGCTCGGCGCCCTGCGCATCGAGACCGACAGCCGCATCCCGAAGTACCGTCGCCAGATGGCCTTTTTCTCCGTGTACCGCAAACCCGAGGGACAACCCTGAACCATGCTGCGCACCCTCCTCCAAGCCTGGGTCCTTGGCGGCTGCACCCTGCTCGCCGCCGCCGCAACCCACCTGCTGCATCCGCGCGCCCCGGCGCTGTTTCTGCAGCAGGAGGCGCCCCGGGCCGACGAGGTCACGGTGGCACGCGTCGCCGGTGAATGGCAGAACCGGGTGATCTGGCTCGATGCCCGCCCGGAGGAACAGTTCCTCCAGGAGCACATCCCGGGGGCGCGCGCGCTCAACGAGCAGCAGTTTGACGGTCAACTGGTCGAGCTGTTCGAGCTGCTGCAAACCGCCGAGCAGCCGGTGGTCATCTACTGCAGCGGCGAACGCTGCGAGGCGGCGCGGCGCGTGCGCGAGCGGCTGCTGCAAATCGTCCCCTTGGAGCGCTGCTTCATCCTCAAGGGTGGCTGGCCCGCCTGGAAGGCCGCCCAGCCATGAACCTGCTGCCGCACCACCGCGCCCATGACGTCCGCGCCCTCGCTGCCGGCTGGACCGCCGTCGCCCGTGCGGCCGGCCTGCGCCGACACGTCCTGGCGCGGATCGACGGCCTGGACGTGGTCTGGTACGAAGGCCGGGGCGGCAGTGGGCCGGCCTGCTACGTCTCCGCTGGCGTGCATGGCGATGAACCCGCCGCCGCCTGGGGGCTGCTCGCCTGGTCCCAGGCCAACACAGCCTGGCTGCGCACGCATCCGGTCGCCCTTTTCCCCTGCCTGAATCCGCACGGCCTGGCACTCAACACCCGCGCCGATGGACGCGGGCTCGACCTCAACCGGCGCTTTCACCTGGAGGACGACGCCATCTGCGGCCCTTGGCAGCAGGTTGCCGCCTCCCGCTCCTGGCGGCTCGGGCTCTGCCTGCACGAGGACTACGACGGCCAGGGCGCCTACGTCTATGAACTCGGCGCGCACCGCGACAGTCACGCCGCGGAACTGCTGACCGCGGCGACACGTGAAATCGGCATCGACCCGCGTAGGCGCATCGATCATTCCATCGCCCGCGCAGGCGTCATCCGCCGGCGACGTCTGCCCACCCATCTGCCGGGCCTGCCGGAAGCGGTGGTGCTGCACCAGCTCGGCTGCCCGCTGACCCTGACCTTCGAGACCCCCTCGGAATTCGACCTCGACGCAAGGGTGCGCGCCCAGGCGACCTTTGTCGCTGCCGCCCTCGCCACGGTCAGCGCCTGAGCACAAACTCCTTGGCGTTGAGCAGCGACCAGGCGATGTCCTCCAGGGTGGCACGGCGGTCCTTGGCCGAGGCGAGCAGGGCGGTCATGACCCGCGCCTCATCGGCTGAGGGTGCGCGTGTCAGCAGGCTCCAATAGAGTTCCTCCACCACCGCCGCCACGTCCTCACGGCTGGCGAGTCGCGCAGCAAGGCCGGTCTTGGCCCCAAGGGCGCTGGCCACCACCGGGCCGCTGATGAACTGGAAGATCTGGCCGATGCTGGTGTCGCCGGCGCGCTCGCATTCACAACTGAGCTCACGCTTGGGCCGGCCGAACTGGACCAGGAAGGCCTCGGCCGACATCGGATCGGGACTGCCACGACCATTGCGCGGACCGGCCAACTGGGCGGCGCGCAGGCCGGCAGCCGCATCCTTCAAGGCCGGCGCCGCGCCGAGTGCCAGGTGGATCGAATCGAAGAGCTGCTCGGCCGACAGCCGGCGCGGCAGGTTGTGGGAGTAATTCATTTCATCGCCGGCGTTGCTGGCATTCGTCGCGCTGTCGAGCTGGTAAGTGCGACTGAGCATCACCCGGCGGATCAGGTGCCGGAGATCAAAGCCGCTGGCGACCAGTTCGCCGGTGAGTTCGTCGAGCAGGCGCGGGTGACTGGCCGGGTTGGTCAGGCGCAGGTCGTCGACCGGATCGACCAGGCCGCGGCCCATGAGGTGGTACCAGATGCGGTTGGCCTGGGCCTTGGCGAAGAGCGGATTGGTCGGACCGGTCAGCCAGGCGGCGGCGGCCTGCAGGCGGTCGCTGCCGTCCTTCAGTTCCGGCAGGTCATCGCCGAGAAAACGCGGCTTGGCGGCCTCGCCGGTGCGCGGGTTCTGGACGCCGAGCTTGGGATTGAGGAAGACGACCTGCTCGCCGACAAATTCATGCTTGTCGCTGCGGTCGCGGCGCTTGTTGTCGAGGATCTTGTAGTCCACCTCGCCGAAGACGGCCGACCAGTTGTAATAATCGTCCTGGGTCCAGCGATCGAAGGGATGGTTGTGGCATTCGGCGCACTGCAGGCGGGTGCCGAGGAAGACCTGGGCGGCGGCGACGGCACGGGCGGAGGCCGTGCGGTTGGCGCGGTAGAAGTTGGCGGCCGGCTCGGCGTAGGTGCTGCCGCGGGCGGCGATCAGGTCGCGCACAAAGGCGTCAATCGGCCGGTTGCGCGCAACGGCGTCGCGGATCCAGTTGTGGAAGGCAGCCATGCCCTTTTCATCGAGGGTGCGCCCCTCGACCTTGAGCACATCGGCCCACTTGAGCGCCCAGAAATCGGCGAACTGTGGTGAGGCGAGCAGGCGATCGACCAGGCGCGCCCGCTTGTCGGGGGCGCGATCGGCGACGAACGCGCGGGCCTCGTGGGCGGGCGGAATCAGGCCGGTGAGATCGAGCCAGGCGCGGCGCAGGAAGACCTCATCCGGGGCAAGCTCACTCGGGTTGATGCGCAGGGCCTGCAGCTTGTCGAAGACGTGGCGGTCGATGAAGTTGTGCGGTGTCGGCCGACTCCAGGCAAAGCCGGGCCGATCCTGGAGGAAGGTCAGCCGCACCGGCACGGACTGGTCGAGGTAGCGCACCAGCACGGTCGGCTCGCCAAACTGCAGACGCCGCACCCGGCCGCCGGGACTGACTTCAACGAGACCGTTCTGCAGCGGCTCATACACCGCGCGGGCGGTGACATCGCGGACACTGCCATCGGCGAAATGCGCGCGGGCACGGAGTTGCACCCCATCCTGGCGCTCTTCGACGAGAACCTCGGTGGGCGTGACTTCCAACCGGCTGAGCCGGGCGTCGTTTTCGGCGGCGGCGGGCAGGCCGGCGGCGATCCAGTCGCGCAGCACCTGATACTCCCAGCCCTTCGGATCGAGGCGTTTGCCGCCCTCGTGGGCAAGTTGGTTGGTGCCCTTCAACAAAATCAGGCTCTGCTCGGGGCGGAAGGCATTGACCCGGCGACCGGCGATGTCGCGACTGAGGGCGGCATGATCCGCCCGCATGTCCTCGCCGCGCAGCGACAACTTGAAGCCGCCCTTGCCGGTGGCATTGCCGTGGCAGGTGCCGAGGTTGCAGCCGGCCTTCGACAACGCAGCCATGACGTCATTGCGGAACGAGGGGACCTCGGCGGCACGCGCCTGGCCGGCGCCCGCAAGCAGGGCGAGGGTGGCGAGTCGGAAAAAGCAGGGCATGATCAGCAGAATCTTACGTGCCGTCACACCCTGCTGTTGCGGCCAAAGGCGCGGCTCAGGCCTCCGCGCCCTCCAGCCAGTCGAGCGCCTTCTGCAGGCTGGCCTGGGTCAGGTAGTGATTCAGCCGCGGCGGCAACTGCGGCCGCAGGCGCGCGTGTTCGGCTGTGATCGCCTCGGACACTTCCTGCAGCTGCCGCAACTGCCCGGCCGGATCGCGCTCACGCAGGTCGCGGTCGGCAATCACTTCCAGGCGGCGACGTAGCAACTGGCGCAGGGGTTCGTAGGCGGGGTCCACCCTGCCAAGAAGCGCTGTCGGCACGCGCTGTCAATCGTCGAGGCCGCGGGCATCGCCGCTCACCTCGTCGCCATCGAACTCGAACAGAATCCGCATCGGCCGGCAGCAAATCTCGCAGTCGTAATCGACGTCGCAGGGCGTCTCCGCCGGCGCAGGGGCTGGCACTTCAAACTCCTGAAAGCAGGACGGGCAGATGACGGCAACGGTGTCCACAAGGATAAAACGCCGCCCGACGGCCGCTTGCCACGACAAACGCCGCAAAGCCTGCTTGTCGGCGACCGCCTTCCGTGCCAGCATCCGGCCATGAGTCCCGCCTTCTACCACATCGCCCACCTCGTCGGCCTGATCTTTGTCTTCACCGGCTTCGGTGCCCTGCTCTCGACCGAAACGGCGCGCAGCGCGATGAAGTGGCACGGCATCGGCCTGGTCATCAGCCTGGTCTCCGGCTTCGGCCTGGTCGCCAAGCTCGGCCTGTCCTACTCGTCGCCCTGGCTGATCGTCAAGATGGCGCTCTGGCTGGTGCTCGGCTTCCTGCCCGTGCTGGCGCGTCGCAAGGTGCTGCCGGCCAAGGCGGTGCTCCTGCTGGCGATCCTCACCGGCGCGGTGCTGGCCTGGCTCGGCTACCTGAAGCCGGCCCTCTAATTCCGGACCGCCCCGCGGTACAATTCCCGGTAGCAGGCTTCCATCGCCTCCATCGAGTAGCGCTCGAGCACGGCCTGTCGCGCCGCCGCACCACGCCGCCGCAGCTCGTCGACATCCCGCAGCGCCACCTGCAACTCGGTCGCCAGACCGGCGGCATCCTGCAGGTCGGCCAGGTAACCGCTGTGGTGGCGGTCGATCACTTCCGCGTTGCCGCAGGCCTGGTGGGCGAGCACAGGCACGGCGCAGGCCATCGCCTCCAGCACGGCGTTCGACAGCCCTTCAATCTCCGAAGGCGCAGCCAGCAGGTCCATGGCCTGGTAGCAGGTTTCCAGGTCGTTGCGGTGGCCGGCCCAAACGATGCGCTCCGCCTGCGGATGCCCGCGCATGGCCGCCACCAGTTCGTCGCGCTCGGCGCCGCCATCGCCGACCACGAGCAGGCGCAGGGACGGCAATTCGGTGGCGAGCTTTTCCAGGGCCTCAAAAAGCAGGCGGTGCCGTTTCAGGGCGACCAGCCGGCCGACGATGCCGACCACAAGATCACCAGGTTGCAAACCCAGGGCGACCTTGGCGGCGGCGGGATCGGCCGCCGGGCGGAAGCGCAGGCTGTCGACGCCATTGGGCGTGGCGAGGATGCGGCCGGCCGGATCAAGGCCATGGCCGCGCAGGTGGTCGCGCAGACCGGCGGAGACGGCGTGAATGCGCCGGCACAGGCGGAACAGCAGTCGCCGCTGCAGCAGCCGTTTCGGCGTCAGGTCCTGAGGCTGGAGCTGGCCGTGCTCGCCGTGGACGATGGGAATCGTACTGCCGCCGAAGGTGGCAGCGACCGCGTAGATCAGCGTGCCGAGGTTGTGGCTGTGCAACAGGTCGGCGCCCGTGGCGAGCAGGTGGGCGCGCAGGCGCCGCACCGCGCCGAGCGAAAAACCGGCGGTCTTGCCGAGCACCACCACCTTGGAGGGATCCGGCATGCGCTCGGCAAAGTCGCCCCGGAAGCGCAGGCAGGCAGCGTGGATGTCAAAGCCGTGGCCGTGCAGACGGCGGGCCGTGTTGACAACGCCATTCTCGAGACCGCCCGGCGCGAGCGAATCGAGCACGTGCAGCACGCGCAGCGGCCGGTCGGCGGTCGCGTTCATGCCGGGGCGGAATCCTTGATGGCAACCATGGCGACCGACGGAAACAGCCGGCCGCAGAGGCGTCGGCGCAGCCGGTGCGGCAGCGGTTGCAGCAACCCTTCCAGGCCGTCGACAAGGACATTGAACAGACCGGTCTGCGGGCGGCCCATGCGGAAGACCCGGGCCTCGCTGAAACCGTGCGCGCGCAGCAGGCGACGCATGTCGCGATGGGTCCACTCCTGAAAGTGGAAGCAGTCGAGTCGGTCGCCAAAATAGCGCGAGATGTCATGCGGACCGCTGTAGCGGTGCGGCGTGTCGAAGACATAGCAGCCCCCCGGCTTGAGCAGGCGCCGGACGAGTTCGAAGTGCGGAGCGACGTCGTCGGGATGCAGGTGCTCGAGGAACTGGTAACTGAACACGACATCGGCACAGGCATCGGGCAGATCGACGTGATAGCCGTCGTAAACCACGTGGCGGACGTTGGCCGGCGGCGGCGTGGAAAGATCACGCTGGTCGGAGATGTCGATGGCGTACACCTGGGCGGCGGTGGCCGCGACGGCGTTGGAGAGCCAGCCGTCGCCGGGGGCGAATTCGACAAACACCTGACCGGGCCGGAGCGTGCCCTGCAGCAGGCGCATCTGCGCCTGGACACCGCGCCGGCGGGCGGCCTCCGAGCCCTTGCGCGTGTGGCGCGGATGGTCGGGCACGCGCTCGAACAATTCGCCATAGAGACGGCCGAAGAGGGAGGTGCGCTCCTCGCGGGTGGAGGCACGCAGCCGCGCGGCCAACTCGCGCTCGACTTCGTAATGGTGGCGCAGCGCCTCGCGGCCGCGCGGCGGGGCAGTGTCGCTCATCGGGCCGGCAGGGTGAAGACCGTGATGACATCCTCGTAAAGGCCGGCCTGGTGGGTGTGACCGTCGGGCGAGGTCCATTCCTTGAACGAGGTCACAATGTCGAAGCCGCGCGCGCGCAGCAATTCCAGCAGGCGCTCATGGGTGAGGTTGCTGCGCCAGCCGCCGAGGGCGCCGCCGACGCTGCCATGGTGGAGCACCCCCACCGCACCGGGCTTGAAGACGCGACGGAATTCATCGGCATAAGCCGCCACCTCCGCCTCATTGATGTGGACGAAGACATCGAAACTCCAGAGCGCATCGACCGAGGCATCCGGCACGCCCTTGAGATCGCAACCGGAGCCAACCGCAAAGGCGACGCCGGGCCGGCCACCGAATTTTTCACGGCAGACCTCGACGCAGGATTCGGAGATGTCGACACCGAGGAAGGATTGGGCACGCTCGATCAGACGGCCGGTCCAGCGACCGCCGCCAGGCCCGATCTCGAGCACGGCGCCGCCGGTGGGGATGTGGCGGTCGAGCACGTCGTTGAGCACGGCCTGTTTCCATTCCTCGGACGGGCTCCATTCCTCGCCGCCAGCGCTCCAGTCCCAGGCCTCCCAGATCGCCTTGTTGAGGGCGCGGCTGTTCATGCCCGGCACGCCCTTTTCGCGGCGCAGGCGATCCATCAGGTCGAAGGCGCGGCGCGCCACCGAACTGCAGCCATAATAGACGGCAAAGGCGAAGCACCAAAGCGGACCATTTTCACGCAGGACCAGCCAAGCCAGCCGCAGTTTGCCCGCCAGGGTGATGTGGCGGCGGTTTTCAACGAGATCTTTCATGTCGGGAGGGAGCGCGGCGAAAGCCTCCTTTAACATGCCGGCCAGCAGCGGTCAACGCACCAAGCCCAAATGCTTGGGCGAACCCGCCATGACCCGCCACCAAAGGGTTGTGATAATTATGGAAATCAGCCCTAATGAACTTTGGTCAGATCCGTGAAAGCCCGAGGTATCTTTCTTGCATGGTCCGGCAATTGCTGTTAAATTCTCATTCCGCTCCCGCCGCATGAGTACCTCTCTCCCGAGCACGCAGCGCTGGCTTGCCATCCGGACACAATTCGCGATCGACTCGCTGATCGTGTTCAGTTCGGTCTGGTTGGCCGCCATGATTCGCTTCCAGGACTGGTGGCCCGACGGCATCATGCGCTACTGGCCAGCCATCGGGACCGCCTCGCTGGCCCTGCCGGCAATGGTCTACATCCTGGGTCTGTACTCGCTGCAGGGCACGCCCCTGCGCAAGCGCGAGCGCGTGTCACTGCTCTGCGTTGCCTTCTTCGCCTGCGTCGTCGTGCTGCTGGCGGTCGGTTCGCTCAACTTCTCATCGCGTCTCGGCCGCGGTGTGCTTGCCCTGCAGGTGCCGATCGGCCTCGGCCTGCTGCTCAGCCACCACAGCATGCTGGTGCGGCGCGGCTTGGAAGTGCGCCGACGCATGGCCCTGGTCATCAGCGACCCGCGCGACGAACTCGCCCTCACCATCCTGCGCGGCGTCAAGCCGCCGCAAACCGAGGTGGCCGGCTACTTCAGCCCGCAGCCCCTGGCCGGCGATCTCGCCGGCCTGCACCTCGGCACCTGCACCGAGATTGTTGAACGCATGGAGCGGCTGCAGATCGATGCCCTGATCTGCGCGGAAGCCCACCTGCGCCATCCCGCCATGTCCGCGACCCTGCGCCGGGTCTGCTTTTCCGGCCACCAGGTGTCCAGCCTGACCGATGTCATTGAGGAAGCCTACGGCGCGGTGCCGCTCAGCCTCGTCAACGTCGAGTGGCTGGTGCACGCCAGTGCACTGCCGCGGCGCGGCTACATGCGCAAGCTGAAGCGCCTCGCCGATGTCGCCTTCTCCATCGCCTTCGGCCTCGTGCTCTCCCCCGCCCTGCTTGTCGGCATGGCCCTCGTCCGGTTCACGTCCGACGGCCCCATCTTCTATTCGCAGGTCCGCAGCGGCCGCCACGGCCGCACGATCCGTGTCCACAAACTGCGCACCATGCGCGTCGATGCCGAGGCCAACGGCGCCCAGTGGGCGGCCGGCCGCCAGGACCCGCGCCTGACCCCGGTCGGCGGCCTGCTGCGCACCTTCCGGATCGACGAGATTCCGCAGCTGTGGAATGTGCTGATGGGTGACATGAGTTTCATCGGCCCGCGCCCGGAGCGGCCGGAATTCGTCGCCCAGCTCGCGCGCGAAATCCCGTTCTTCGAGGAACGCCTGCTGGTGCAGCCCGGTTTGACGGGTTGGGCCCAGGTCTGCTACCCCTACGGCTCCTCGGTCGAGGACGCGCGCCGCAAACTCGAGTACGACCTTTACTACATGAAGCACATGTCGATGATGCTCGACTTCTTCATCCTGCTCGACACGGTGCGCACGGTTCTGCGCGGCGGCGCCTGCCGTCATGGCGCCGAGGCCCTGCGCCAGATCGAGCAGCTCACCCAGGTCCAACCGCCGGCACCGATCGACCTCGGTCTTCCCCAGCCGGCCTGACCGCCGCGGGCGGTGGTGGCAACCGCCCGTCGAACCAGTCGGCAGGTTCGCCCGTCACACCCGCTTCGGCGGCGTGCACCAGGTTCACCATCTCGCGCGCCGTCACGTAGTGATAACGCAGCCCCGGTTCCGCCGCGGCGGCCGCGGCGAGATCGCGATGAAAGGCCCGCGCCGGATCACCGAGCAGGGCGCGGTAGTTGCGCGGGATGCCCCCATGGGTGTGCAGCTTGACGAAGATCCACGGCGGGCCGCCGCGCACGACCGGACAGAGTTCCAACCAGAGGCGAAAGCGCGCCAGCGTCGGTGGATTGGCGCCGGTCAGATCGGCGTTCTCCAGTCGCGGCAGCAGGCCCCACTTGCGCCGGCGCCAGTTCAGGCCGAGCGGCCCCTGCACCAGCAACAGGTGGTCATCCCTCTCCGCCAGCGCCGCAGTGACGCCGGCCTCGACGGCCCGCCCCCGCTCATGCGAGCGCGGCCGACCATCCTCGCGGGCGTAGTAGACCGCGTTGATCGTGCGCGTCTGCGCCGGGTCGGGCGCCGACGGCAGGGTAAAGTCGGCATAACAACCGGTGCGCCGCAACACGGCGAGTTCATCGGCAACGCCACAGTGCCGGCCCTGCGGGTGGGAATGATCGAGCGCCCAGTTGCCGTGGATGAAGCCGTAGCGCGGCCGGCCATCCGCATCGCGCGACAGTAGGCCATGACCGGCCAACTGAGCGAGGCCGAGCTCAAGCTGCCGCGTCAGACTGGCCGCGGTGTCATCGCCATGATGCAGATGGACCTCGACCTCGCTGCCAGTCTGCGTGCACAGGTTCGCGAGCCGTTCGATGACCTCCGCGTCGTACTGTTCCACCGGATAAAAGAAGGTGTGGCGCGGACCGCGGCCGGAACTGTCGCGGAAGGACTCGACCAACCGCGGCCACTGCGCCTGCCAGTCGGCCAGCGCACGCAGGGCGCCCTCGCGGTCCGTGTGATGGAAGGGCTCAAAGTGGTCGCAGACCGTGACAAAAACATGCACCGGCTGCTCCGCGCTGCCGCGCGGGCGGCGCCGGTCGCGCAGCAGGTAGGAGGGCAGCCAGCGGTCGAGGGCGCGGATCATGGGGAGGGTGTGACGGGCCAGAGCGCGCGCAGGTCGCGGCGGTGGGCGAGGTAGGCAAAGAGGGCGCGCAGGCAGCTCCACTGCAGGAGCAGGAAGCCGGCGGGCACGGTGAACAGCTTCCAGCGGGCGCGCGGCAGCGCCAGGCCAAGCAGGGCGCAGGCATAGGCGAAGGCCTGACCGGCGGCGAGACCAAGCGTCCAGCCGGAACGCGGGGCCAGCGGGGTCAGGATGGCGATGGCGATGAGCAGCCAGGGCACGGCGAGGCGGAGGTACTTGTGCGAGAGCAGTTGCCACCAGAGCCGGTGGCGCCAGGGCAGCAGCCATTCGGGATGGCGCGCCAGCATCTGGTAGTTGCCGACCAGGGTGCGCAGCTTGCGTACGCGCTCGTTGGCGGGGTCGAGCGTCTGCGGATCAAAGGCGAGCGCCCGCGGCTCGAACAGCACGCGACCGCCGCGCGCGGCCAGGCGCATGGGGATGACCACATCGTCAAGCAGGGTGCCAGTCTCGAGGGGTTCAAAGGCGTCGCGGCGGATGGCACAGACCGCGCCGGTGCAGCCAACCACCGAGTCGTAGCGGCTCTCCCACTCGCGCAGCTTGCGCTCGATCCGCCAGTACAGATCGACCCCCTGACCGCCACCGGCAGTGGAAGCGGCGATTTCGAGCCGGCCACTCACCGCCGCGACCTCGGGATCGGCGAAGGGGGCCGCCAACCGCTGCAGTGTTTCGGCATCAAAACGTTGGCGCACATCGCAGAGCACGACTTGCGGATGCCGGCACAGCGGCACGGCGGCGTTCAGGGCCAGCGCCTTGCCAAGAGGCAGCTCGCCCACGATGATCCGCACGCGCGGGTCGCCAAGCGCGGCGGCCTGCGCTGCGGTGTCATCGCTGCAACCGTCGCAGTAGACCAGGATCTCGAGTTCCCCCTGCCACTCGCAGTCGAGCAGGTTGCGCAGGCGCGCGACAATGGTGGCGCCGGCGTTGCGGGCGCAAACCACCACACTGAGGGCGCGGATGTCGGGTCCACGAGGCTGGAGCGGTCGCGGGCGCAGGCGGGCGAGCACGGCCATGAGCAGCGGATAACCGGCCTGCGTGTAAAAAAGCAGGCCCAGCAGGGCGGCCAGGGTCCAGGAGACGGCGTCCATTCAGGGCTGGTCACTGTCCGCGGGCGGCCGCCGCCCGCCAGTTGAATTTGCGCCGGCGATGCAGACCCGTGAAAAGCCGTTGCCAGCGGCGCGGCACGCCTGCAATACTCGATCTTTCGTTCTCATGCAGTTTGTTCATCCCATCCGGCTGGCCAGTGCCGCCGAATCCACCGACAGCTTCCATCAGGACATGCTGCGCGGGTTCACCCACAAGCTCAACAACCTGCTTGGCGTCATTCAGGGTTTCAGCAGCCTGGCGCTCATGGATGAGGGGGTCAGCAAGGCAACCACCGAGGGGCTCGAGCACATCCAGGAAGCCGCTGCCGAAGTCCTCAAACTCGGCGAACGCGTGCGCAGCGCGGGTGGCTGTGCGAAGCCGCAACTGCAGGCCCTCGACCTCGGCAATTACTTCCGCCTCATGCAGGCAGCCCTGGCCGCGCCCTTTGCGAAGGCCAAGGTCCCCTTCGAAATCGAGCTCGAAACCGACCTGCCCTCCGTCCTGGTCGATCCAACCCGCTTCCGCGAGGTGCTGCTGGAGGTGCTGACCAACGCGGCGGATGCCGCCCGTGCCCACGGCGGGGGAGTTGTCCTGAAGGTGACCGAGGTTTCTGCCGAAACAGAGTCGACGCAGCGTCGCGTCGAACTGCTGGTCTGCAATGCCGGCATCGCCCTGCCCGGCGGTCCGCTGGAACGAATCTTCGACCCCTTCCAAAGCGGCAAGGCCGGCCATGTCGGTCTCGGCCTGACCATCGCCGCCATGCTCTGCCTGCAGATGAACCTGGAAATCGGCCTCGCTTCGGAAGCAGGAGCAACCCAAGTGCGCCTGCGCTGTCCGGCCGCCTGAGTCGCAGGCATCACGCCCATTGCGCCAGCCGCTCGGGAAACGGGCAGTCGCGACATCCCGAATCGTCCTCGAGGCAGAAGTCCTCGTAGATCTGCAGCAGGCCCTGCTGGTGAAACAAGCGGCGACCCACCCCTGCAGGGCGCGGTCCCGGACCAAACAGCCGCTGCGCGGCACGGCGCAGCTTGTGATTGTCGAGCTGGGCCGGCAATTCCAGGTACTCGGCCCAGAGACGCGTGCGCTCGGGCACGAGCAGGGGATAAGCGACATTGGCCAGCAATTCCTGGACCCGGGAATCGCCAATCAAGGCCAGCGGCGCCGGGGCAGGCGCGGAGGTCAGCGTGTAGTGGCTGGACCAGTGCGGGTGACTCAGGCCCAGCAGGCTTTCGCGCCAGGCGGCGCGGCTCCAGCGACCGGCCTCCAGCAGTGGCGCCGCCACCCGCTCCCAGTCGTCGAGCAAGGCGGCCAGCGCGCCCAGGCGACGCTGCGGATGGTTGCCGGGCCGTGACCCGGAAAGTCGCCAGCGCGGCAGCTGCGCCGGTTCCAGCCAGCGCGCGGCGGCATCGATCTGCTTCCACCAGTGGTCCCACAGCTGACGCAGGTACTGGCGCGAATCGCCGGCGGTTTGTTCATGGCGCACCCGCCCCAGATGGCCGGCGACCCCAAACAGCAGGGCCTCGCGCTCCGCCGCTGGCAGACGGCGCAGACGCCGCACCGGCAGACGCTGGGCGAGCAGGTAAAACGGCTGGGCGTTCTGATGGTAGCCGAGACCGCGCGCGAGTTCCTGATAAACGGCCTGCTCGCGGCCCTGCGCCCGCACGCTGCGATGCAGGCGCAGGCTCTTGCGCTCGAGCCGGAACTGCGCCGCCGCCTCCAGCAGGCCGAGCACGCGCGCCGGTTCCATCGCCGCCAGCGGTCGGTGGCAGCGCCCCAGGCGCGCCGGTGCCGGGCCGCGCCGCAATCCGGCCGGTTCAGCCAGCTTCGCGGCATCCAGTCGCACCTGCGGCACCGCGCGATGCTCGCAGGTGCGCGTGAAAAACCGCCCGCTCGGCGCCTGCAGGAAAAGATGCAGGACCACACCGGCAAAGGCCGGGTTGGCGCCATGGCCGTGGCGCTCCCAGTCGCGCACGTCGAGATCGAGCTCGATGTCGCCGCGGCGCAATTCGCCGTCGATCTCGACCGCGCAACCCGTGAAGTCGGGACCGGCACCGGCATTCCACTCGCCAAAATCAACCACCCGCACGCGCCGGCCATCCTCGTCGAGCGACTCATCGCCAAAAACCCCGCCAAACCACAGGCTCTGCACCTCAAGTTCTCCAGGCGGCGCCTCCAGCCCGGGCAACTCCTCCTCGACACCATCGAACACCGCCTCGCGAAAGCCGGCATAGCGACCCGCCAACGGCAGCGGAGGCAGGTCGGCATTCATGGCGACAGGCGACGGGGTTCAGATCGGCTCGGCCAGTTCACGCAGCGTCACCTCGGCCAGCGAGGCGACCCTCCGGAAGGCACCCTCAAATTCCAGATGCCGTGTCATCGGTCCCGGAGCGACCACGCAACGGATGCTGGCGGCTTGGGCGGCGCGCAGGCCATTGAGCGAATCCTCGAAGATGACCGCCTCATGCGGAGCCACGCCGAGGTTGTCAGCGGCGTGCAGGAAGAGCGAGGGATCGGGCTTGACCCGGCCAGTGTCATCCACAGTCGTGATATGGTCGAAGTGGGAGTGCAAGCCGAGCTGGTCCATCCAGGAATCGATCCAGACGCGCTGGCTGCTGGAGGCGATGGCGGTGGCCAGGCCCAGTTCACGCGCCTCGGTCAGTCGGTCGATGACCCCGGGCAGCGGTCGCAGGCTGCGGCGCAGCTCGTCCTCATGAGCCCGGCGTTCCGCCTCGACCGCGTCCCAGTCAAAGCTCAGGCCGGTGCGCTGCTCCAAGTCGCGGCGCGGGTCGTAGCTCGTGCTGAAGTCGGTGCCGATCACCTCGGCGTAGCGTTCAACCGGCAGGTCGTGG
Source organism: Verrucomicrobiota bacterium (assembly GCA_023428335.1). GTDB lineage: Bacteria > Verrucomicrobiota > Verrucomicrobiia > Verrucomicrobiales > Verrucomicrobiaceae > Prosthecobacter. Next base: position 15,940 of record JAEYYS010000383.1, read on the forward strand.
CCATGGCGACGGAAGATCACCTTCCAAGTCAGGTAACCATTGCTTTCCGTGTCGACGATGAGGCCATCGAAATCAAAAATGACTGCGCGCAGGGGCATGCCACACCGATGCATGCAGGCGGCCAGGAATCAAAAAGAAAAGCAAGCCTAGAAAGCACCTCTGAAAAATTGAATGAATCATAAAACTCCCTAATGGGAGTCTTCACACTAAATTTCGCAGCGGAGCAATATAGCAGCCATGAAGACTCGCTTCATTTTCACTCAGCACAAGACTATCTGCTATCATTCATATCCATCAAAAGATTTTTGATGATCGCGTTATCTTCACCGGTAATAGGGCAAGGCTTCTCCATCACATCGCAATTTATTTCATTTGAGGTAATGTAATAAGATTGCTCAATGATCATTGATAAAGCCATGATGGCTCGGCAAAGCCTTGGCCCGTCAAACACTCCATCCAGACTTGGGGCTTCAAGCCATTTTAACCATGCAATCATCTCAGCGCGAAGGTGATTCGTGGCTGGAGCCCAAATTTTTTCGAGTGGAGAACTGCTTTTCGACAGACGCAAGTGTTTAAGCGTCGGGGCGATGCAATAAAACGCGAATTTAGCCTTGTAGTCTGTTAACAATTCTTCATCCTTTTCATATTCGGATCCAGATCTCAAAAAACTTACACATTCTAGATGCCGGACCAAAATGACTAGAGCAGCAGCTCTTTTAAACGGCCCTGGCTGCAATGGAAAAAACTCTGAAGTGAAGATGTGCTTCGAGGCAAAACGGCACAACCGATCAACACCTTTTGAAGAGAATTCTACCGAGCAATTTGTCTCTTTCTGCAGGTATTTATCCCAGTAGATTGAGACTCCCTCCAAGATGGTGCCAACGGTTTTATGATCGGTTGATGCATCTTCGCCGTCTAAGAGACCCATAAATTTTCTATCCTTGAATTAAAAAAAAGGGGTGCAAATGCACCCCGAGTTCACTGCCGTGTACCTGAATTAGCTCTTGAGAATCACTTTGGACATGCTAATCGTCCTAGACTGTTCGCAAGCATCAAGGACATTGTCGACCGAAAACTCAGACAGAACAGTGGAAGGCGCGTTTGGAATCTTCCCCATCCCTTTGGAGGGACGGCAAATGACCGCAACGTCGAGCTCTTCGAGGCAGCCGTCTGATTTCATGTGTTTAAATTCACGCGACATAGGTCTAAGGTCTAAAGGAGGGGTAAGGAACAGTACGTCTTCCTAGCGCTAGGAAGATGGAAAACGACAGTACTGAATTTTTCAAATGCAACAAGCACTTTTTTACTTGCGCACGCTTTGATCTGGTCTCTGAACTGCGTCCATTACCGTTCGAATGACCCTTAAATGATTAATATTCAACTTTTTACAATGCCTTGATGGCCCCAGCTTTCCCCGCCATTGGTGCGGCTTGGCTGGTCGCCCACCGGGCCGGCTGGACGCCGTGGCATTTCAACCCGCTCATCGTCCTGCTGACAGCGGCGCATTTTCATCATGCCGGCTTCACCCTGCCGCTGATCGCCGGCCTGCAGGCCCGCGCCCATCCCAGCCGGCTCACCCGCGGTGCCTGCCTTGCCATCCTCGCCGGCGTGCCGCTGGTCGCCGCCGGCATCACCTGCACGCATTTCGGAGTACTGTCACAGCTGGAACCGCTGGCCGTGACCGTGCTGGTGCTGGGCGCACTCGCTGTGGCCGTCACCCAGCTGCTCTGCGGCCTCCGCCGCACGGCCGGCCTCTGGCTACGCCTCGGGTTTCTCGCTTCCGGCGCCTCGCTGTTCGCGGCCATGCTGCTGGCCCTCGGCTTCGGCCTGCGCTCCCTGCTTCCCGATCTGGCCCTGCCCCTGCCGCGCATGTGGCAGATCCACGGCAGCCTGAATGCCTTCGGCTTCGGCCTCTGCGGCCTGCTCGCCTGGCGGGCATGGCAGGGGCGTCAACCCCTTGAAAAGCCCGGCCCACCGGCGGCGTTCCCCTGAGCCGCACATGAAATTCCTCCTTCCCGCCCTCGCCGTCCTCGGCCTCGTCCTGCTGCAGTCCCAGTGCTCACCGGAAACGGCAGACGCGGCACCGGTGGTGAAAAAACGCGTGCTGCTGATCGCCGGCAGCCCCTCGCACGGCCCCGGCCAGCACGAGCACAACGCCGGCATCCTGCTGTTCAAAAAATGCCTGGAACAGGGCGCCGCCGACCGCGTCGACATCCAGCATCACCTGAACGGCGAATGGCCGTCCGCCGAGGCCCTGGCCAAGGCCGACACCGTGGTCATCTATGCCGACGGCGGCCCACGCCACCCGGCCCTGCAGGAGGACCGCCTGGCGCAGCTCGACAAGGAGATGCAGCGGGGCTGCGGTTTCGTGACGATCCACTACGCGGTGGAGCCGACCCGTGAGAAGGGCCAGAAGGAGTTCCTCGACTGGATGGGCGGCTGCTTCGAGGTCGACTGGAGTGTCAATCCGCACTGGCAGGCCAACTTCAAAACCCTGCCGGCCCACCCGGTCGCCAACGGCGTCCAGCCCTTTGGCTCGCTCGACGAGTGGTACTTCCACATGCGCTTCCGCGAAGGCCTGAAGGGCGTCACACCGATCCTCAGCGACGTCGCGCCGGAATCGACGATGAGCCGCCCTGACGGTCATCACAGCGGCAATCCGGCGGTGCGCGCCTCGGTCGCCCGCGGCGATCAGCAGCATGTTGCCTGGGCCTCGGAGAACGCCGGCGGCGGCCGCGGCTTTGGTTTCACCGGCGGGCACTTCCATCAGGGCTGGGCGAATGAGAGCCAGCGCAAGCTCGTGCTCAACGCCATCCTTTGGACCGCCCAGGCCGAGGTGCCGGCCGAAGGCGTCGTTTCAACAGTCGGCGAGGCCGACCTGAAGGCAAACCTCGACCTCAAGCCCGGCCAGGGGCTGCCCGAGAAGGCCAAGAAAAAGCCGTAAGCCGGCTTCAGCGGCGGCGCTGGACGACGGTCAGGTGACAGCCGGCCAAAATGCAGACGCCGCCCGCGCCCTGCACCAGCGAGAACGGCTCGGCAAAAAACAACACGCCGGCCAGGGTGAGCACGAGCGGCAGCAGCATTTGAAAGGCGCCGCCGGTGCTCACCGGCAGGAAGCGAAAACCCTCGGTCATCGCCAACTGACCGAGCGCTGCCAGCAGGGCGGCCGCGGTGAGCAGGGCGACGTCGAGCGCACCCGGCAACGGCAGGGTGAACAGGAACGGCAGCGCCAGCAGCCCGGCATAGACGCACTGCGAGGCAAAGATCGTGCCACTGGTCTCGGTGAGGGTGAGCTGGCGGATGACCACCACCACCAGCGCCGCGGCAAAGGCGCCAGCCAGGGCAATGCCCTCGGCATAGCCGACGCGGCTGAAGTCGCCGCCATGCAGGCCGGTGAGCAGGGCGACCCCGGCGACGGCCAGCAGGATGCCGGCCAGCCGGCGCAGGCCGAGTCGCTCGCCGAGCAGGAAGGCCGCCAACAGCGCCGCCCACACCGCCCAGGTGTTGCCGATGAGGGTCGCCTTGCCGGCGCCGAGCAGGGGCAGCGTCACGTAGTAGGCGGCCGTGCCGAGCGCACCGATGACCCCGCGCGTCACCAGCAGGCGCCCGCACAGCGCACGCCGGAAGCTGACCCTGCCGCCCGGTGCAAAGACCAGCCAGACGACCGCCATGCCGGCCGCGGCGCGAAAAAACAAGGCCCACCAGGCGCTGATGCCGCGTTCCGCGCCGAGGTGACGGACCAGCAGCGCCATGCCGGTGAAGCCGGTCAGCGACAGCAGCATCCAGCCGGCGCCCCGACGGAAGTCGAAGGCGGGAACCGCGGCGGCTGCTGATGTGCTCAAGCGGGATTGCATCGGCGGAACCGGCCGAATTGCAAGTGCCAGAGAGTGTCCGAAAACGGACACCCTCCGCGTCTGCCAATGCTCCGCTTCAGGCTGCCATTCCCGCTCAGTTCGAGCGGCCGAGGTAGCTGTTGTCCTCGGTCTTGACGCTGATCTTGTCGCCGGGGCCGATGAACAGCGGCACCTGCACCTGCAGGCCGGTTTCCATGATGGCGGCCTTGTAGACGTTGTTGGCGGAATCGCCCTTCACGCCTTCCGGAGCCTCGGCCACGGTCATCACCACGGACGGCGGCAGTTCAATGCCGATGACGACGTCGTCGGCGAACTGGATCGTGTACTTCTGGCCCTCAATGAGGTAGTTCTTGGCGTCCTTGACCTGGTCGGCCATAAGCACCACGTCCTCAAAGGTCTCGGGGTGCATGAAGTGATAGTCCTCGCCGTCCTTGTAGCTGAACTCGTGCGGCTCGCGGTTGAGGTTGACGGACTCCAGGGATTCGTTGGAGGTCATGCGCAGGTTGTACACCTTGCCGGTGCTGAGCGCGCGGACCGACATCTGCACGTAGGAGGCCATGCGCGGAGGCGTCTTCAACTCAAAGTCGGAGACGAGGCACACCTCGTTGTTGTAACGGACGGCGTGGCCTTTGCGAAGGTTGATGACGGGGGTGGAAGCCATAAGACCGTGGGTTTTAGGCAAGTTCGGGGCAATTGCAAGGGAACAAATGCCCGCGACCTGCAGCGGCCCGGGGTGGCCGGGACCCCGACCTTTTCCCATTTTCCCGCCCTTGGAGCCCTCCCGGGCGAGGTGCGCCATGCATCCCTTGGCATCCATGCGACCGAAATTGGCGGACTGAGCCGACTTTGACACGCTGACGCGGCCGATGGCGTTGAAGGTCCGCATGAAAGCCCTGCTGCCTTCCGCCTGCGCCCTGCTCGCCCTGGCCTTGAACTCCCCCGCCGCCGAGGTGCCGGCCGCCTCGAAAAAAATCGACGCCCTGCTTGCCGACGGCTGGAAGAAGCAAGGCATCCAGCCGAATCCGCCGGCGAGCGACGAGGTTTTCCTGCGCCGTGCCTACCTGACCGTGGTCGGCCGCATCCCGACCCATGATGAGGCGCGGGCCTTCCTGGAGTCCGAAGCGCCGGACAAGCGCGCCCGCTTGGTCGACGCCCTGCTCGCCTCCGAGGGCTACGTTCACCACTTCTTCAACTACTGGTCCGACGTCCTGCGCGCGCAGAGCGCCGGGGTGGCCGGCAGCACGACGGCCCAGAACTACCTCAACTACCTGCGCGAGTCGCTGCGCACCAACAAGCCCTACGACCAGTTGGTGCGAGAACTCGTCTCCAGCGAGGGCACCTGCTTCGACACCGGCGCCATCGGTTACTACATGCGCGACCGCGGCATGCCTCTCGACAACCTGTCGAACACCACCCGGGTCTTCCTCGGCACGCGCATGGAGTGCGCCCAGTGCCATGACCACCCCTTCGACAAGTGGACGCAGAAGCAGTTCTTTGAGATGGCGGCCTTCACCCACAACATGACCTCGGGTGCCTACCGCAGCACGACCGCCGACCAGACCAACAAGCGCATCCGCGAGGACAAGTCGCTCGACAAGCAGACGCAGGACCTCATGCGCCAGGCGATCACCGAGGTGGTGCGACCGCTGCGCGACACCCAGGTCGTGCAGAACAAAAACCCGATCCGCCTGCCGCATGACTACAAGTACAGCGATGCCAAGCCCAAGGACGTCGTGCCCGCCGCCGTCATGTTCGGCAAACCGGTGCAGTTGACCAAGGAATCGGACCCGAGCGCCGTCTTTGCCGACTGGCTGACCTCGGCCGACAACCCGCGCTTCACCAACCTCATTGCCAACCGCCTGTGGAAAAAAGTCTTCGGCCTGGCGCTGATCGAACCTTTCGACGAGCTGACCGACTTCAGCACGGCCTCGAACCCCGAGCTGATGAAGTTCCTCGAGCAGCAGATCGTCGAGCTGCGCTACGACATGAAGGCCTACCTGCGTGTCCTGCTCAACACCGAAACCTTTGGCCGCACCAGCACCCGCGAGGTCGGCATGGGCGAGCCCTACCACTTCCCCGGTCCGGTCTTCCGCCGCATGACCGCCGAACAGGCCTGGGACTCCGTGATCGCCCTGGTCAGCCCGGTGCCGGACCAACCCAACTGGTCAGGCCGTGAGCGCGAGCGCATCGAACTCGAAAAACGCGGCCTGCTGGCCAGGATGCTCGACAAGACCGAGCCCGAACTGCTCTTCGAGGCGGCGCGTGAAGTCGCCGACGCCATGCGCGAACAGAACAAGGAGTTCGACGAGCTGCGCAAGGAGCTGGACGCCGCGCGCGCCAAGGCGGACAAGGACAAGATCAACGACATCCAGCGCCGCCTCGGCCAGAGCCAGCGCGTGCTGCGCGAAACGGTGTCGCGCTGCTTCCACGCCGCGGCGGCGAAGTCGAACAACGCCGAGGTGAAGGCCCTGCTGGTCGAGATGAGCGGTGGTGGCGAGATGGAAATGGCGATGATGAACGCCATGGAAACGCCGCGCGTCGAGGCGCGCGACCGTCCGCTTGATGACGCCCTGAAAGCACGCCTCGACAAGGACGCCGCCCTGCTCGGCCTCAAGGACGAGAAAAGCCGCAAGTCCTATGAAGCCTACCTGAAGACCCTGCATCAAACCTGGGTGCGTGCCGCCGAGCTGCCCTCGCCCGCCCCGCGCGGTCACTTCCTGCGTGAGTTCGGTCAGAGCGACCGCGAGGTCATCGAAAACGCCAGCGACGAAGCCTCGGTGCCGCAGGCCCTGCTGGTGATGAATGGTCCGATCGGCAGTCAGGTCAGCAATGGCTGGTCAGCCCTCTCGCTCAACCTGCGCCGGGCCAAGACCGCCGATGAAAAGCTCGACGTGCTCTTCCTCAGCCTGTTCGCCCGCAAGCCCGCCGAAGCCGAGCGCGCCCAGTTGCGTCAGCGCCTGGAAAGCTACGCCGGCAGCAAAACCCTCTGGGAAGACCTGACCCTCGCCGCCCTCAGCACCCAACGCTTCCTGTTCGTGGAGTGAGCCAAGGCAGTTCTCGGTTCGCAATTCGCAGTTCGTCAATCCGCAATCCTCATTCGTCATGAATCCCTCCTCCCTTCGTTCCTCCGGCAGCGAGCTGTCGCGCCGCACCCTGATGACCCGCATGGCGCAATCCTGCCTTGGGGTGGGTCTGCTGCCGTCGATGGAACATCTGTTCTCGTCGCGCGCCTTAGCCGCCGGTGAAGGCGCGGCGACGGCGGCGCAGGCGCCGACCGCGCGCAATGTCATCTTCCTGTACATGAACGGCGGCCAGAGCCACCTCGACACCTGGGATCCGAAACCCGGCAACACCGAGGTGATGGGCGCGACGAAGGCGATCAAGACCAGCGCCGACGGCGTGCAGATCGGCGAGTACCTGCCGCGCACCGCGAAGCAAATGCACCACGCCTGCGTCATCAACTCGATGGCGACCAACACCGCCGCGCATGAGCAGGCCAACTACTTCATGCACACCAGCTACGGCCTGCGCAGCACGATCAAGCATCCCGGCCTCGGCGCCTGGCTGAGCTTTTACCAGGGCCCGGGCAATCCGGCCCTGCCGCCCTACGTCTTCATCGGCAACGACAGCCGCCACCCGGGTGCCGGTTACATGCCGAAGAAGCACGGCCCGCTCATGGTCAACAACCCCGAGTCCGGCCTGCAGAACGCGCGCCCGGCGAAGGGGGTCACCGAAGACCGCTTTGCCATGCGCCGCGACCTCGCCCAGGTGCTCGACAGCGACTTCCAGAAGACCTGGGACGTGCCGGGCGTCAAGGCCTATGCGGACATGTACGACGATGCCGTGCGCATGATGAAGAGCGAGGACCTGGTGGCCTTCGACCTGAGCAAGGAACCCGAGGAACTGCGCAAGAAGTACGGCAAGGAAAGTTTCGGCCAGGGCTGCCTGCTCGCCCGTCGCCTGGTCGAACACGGCGTCCGCTTCGTCGAGGTCTCGCTCGGCAGCTGGGACACCCACACCGCCAACTTCATCACCACGCCGCGCCTGTGCGAAACCCTCGACACCGCGCTCAGCGCGCTGGTTCAGGATCTGGAGTCGCGCGGCCTGCTGCAGGAGACGATGATCGTCATCGCCTCGGAATTCGGTCGCACTCCCAAGATCAACCAGAACCAGGGCCGCGACCACTACCCGGTCTTCTCCTGCGTGCTCTTCGGCGGCGGCATCAAGGGCGGCCTCAAGCACGGCGCCACCGACAAGGACGGCGCGCAGGTGGCAGCCGACAAGGTGGGTCCGCCCGACCTCAACGCCACCATCGGCTACGCCCTCGGCCTGCCGCTCAGCCAGGTGATTTACTCCCCGAGCAAGCGCCCGTTCACCGTCGCCGACAAGGGCCAGCCGCTGGTGCAGCTGTTCGCGTGACGGCCCTCAGTCCTCCTGGCGCAACGCCTCCTCGGCCTCCAGGCCGAAGAGGAATTCGAAGTCGCCCTTGTCGAGGGTGCTGGCGAAGCCGCCCTGGCCGAGGATGTTGGAGGAAAGCAGGCTCTTCTTCTGCTGCAGCAGCATGATTTTTTCCTCGATCGTGCCCTTGGTGATCATGCGGTAGGCCATGACCGGCTGGGTTTGGCCGATGCGGTGGGCGCGGTCGATGGCCTGGGCTTCAACCGCCGGATTCCACCACGGATCGTAGAGGATGATGTAGCTGGCGGCGGTGAGATTCAGACCGCTGCCGCCGGCCTTGAGCGAGAGCAGGAAGACGCTGGCACCCTCGTCCTCCTGGAAACGGCGCACGACCTCGGCGCGGTTCTGGGTGGCGCCGGTGAGCCAGTAGTGCGGCACGCCCATGTCCTGCAGGCGGTCGCGCAGAATCTCGAGCATGGAGACGAACTGGCTGAACAGCAGGACCTTGTGGCCTTCGGCATGCAATTCCTCGATCAGCTCCAGGGTGGCGCCGAGCTTGGCGCTTTCTTCCGAGGCGGCGGAGGCGTCGGCCAGCACCGGATGGCAGCAAATCTGGCGCAGGCGGGTGAGCGCCTGCAGGATGGCGAAGCGGCGGCGCGTCAGCACCTCGAAGCCGGAGGCGGAAATGACCATCTGCTGGGCACGCGCCAGTTCCTCGCGGTAGCGGCGCGCCTGGGTCTCGCTCATCTCGCAGAGCAGGGTTTCCTCGCTGCGCGAGGGCAGTTCCTTGGCCACCTGCGACTTGGTGCGGCGCAGCAGGAAGGGCTTCAAGCGCGCGTGCAGCCGCTCGGAGGCGGCGGCATCCTTGCGGCGGTCGAAGTGGCGGTGGAAGTACTTGCGGTCGCCGAGCGCGCCTGGCGTGGCAAAGGTCATCAGGCTCCAGAGATCGAGCAGGCGATTCTCCACCGGCGTGCCGCTGAGCACGAGGCGGTTCTCGGCCTTGAGCTGACGCGCGGCGCGCGCGGCCTTGCTGTCGGGATTCTTGATGTGCTGCCCCTCATCGAGGATGATGGCCAGCCATTTGACGGTCTCCAGCAGTTCGGCGCAGCCGCGCAACTGGGCGTAGTTGATCACCAGCACATGCTGCTCGCTGAGCAATCGCTCCAGGTCGAGCTCGTCCTTTTCACGCAGCACCTGCACGCGCAGTTCCGGCGCCGCCTTGGCGAACTCGGTGGCCCAGACATCGAGCACCGACTTCGGGCAGATCACCAGGCAGGGCCAGGCCTTGCGGTAGCGACCGCGCAGCCAGAGCACCCAGGCGATGCTCTGGATGGTTTTACCGAGACCCATGTCGTCGGCGAGGATGCCGCCGAACTTGTTCAGGCTGAGGTAGGCAAGGAAATGATAGCCCTCGACCTGGTACGGGCGCAGGGTGACCGTCAAACCCTCGGGCACGGCGGGTTTTTCATCGAGGCGCGCCTGCTCCATGCGCTGGGTGAGCATCTGCCAGGCGCGCGGATGGATGACCTCCTTGACGTTCTGCCCGGCGAGCTGGCGCCAGTGCAAACGGTGCGCCTCACCGGTGAACTCGTCGAGATCGAGACCCGCCTGGTCGAGGATCGTCTGCTGCTCCTCGGACAGCTCAAGCTTGACCCGCCGCCAAGTGCCATCGGCGAGTTGGACGAAGCCGCCCTTGGCGGCGATCAGGCGACGGATGTCGGCGGGCTTGAGATCGGCGCCGTCGACCTCAAAAATGAGGCTCAGGTCAAACCAGTCGATGTCGGCGGTCTGCGCCGCCTCCAGACGCACGCGGGCGATGAGCGGATCAGCGAGGATCGTCTGCAGCCGCTCGTCGGCCTGCAGGTGCACACCTTGAGGCAGTCCCTGCGCCCAGGCCATGAAGTGCTCGGGGAAGGTCTTGGTCAGGCGCACGCGAAAGCCGTCCTGCTCGGGGTCATAGACCGCGCGCAGGTCGTGCAGGGCGGCCTCGGCGGCGGCGAGCGGGCTGCGGTCGCTGCACAGGATGGTGTCATCCTCAGGGCGACCGTCGAGCGCCGGCTGCCAGCCGCCGTGGCGCAGGACTTCGCGCACGCGGCCGTCGGGCGCCCGCGCCTCGATCTGAAACACAGCGTGTTCGGTGCCGCCGAGCGGCCCGCGGGCGACGCAACCGGCGCGGATGCCGACCTCGAGCACCTCATGGCGCACACGCGCGGCGAGTTCGGCCGGCAGCGGCAGGCCGAGCTTGTCGAGGAAAGTGATGCCGTCCTGGCTGGCAAGGGCACCGACCGGGATGGCAACTGGCTCCTCGAAGCGGGTATCGCCGGCAAACCAGAACGGGCCTTCAAAGAGAGTGTCGCCGCCAAGGTAAAGCGTGCGGGCTCCCGGCAGCACGCGCAGGGGCAACGGCGCCGGAGCATCGTCGGCGCGCACCAGGGTCAGGCGCAGTTGGCGACTGCCGGCATCCTCGTGCCCCTGCCAGCGCAGGGGTGCTTCCGCGCGCTGAAAGGGGGCTTCGTCGAGGGTGAGCAGGCGGCCGGCGAGGGCCGGCTGCTGAAAGAGCGAGCCCAACCAGCCGCCGTGAATGTCGAGATCGAAGCGGCAAAAGTCACCGCTTGCACTCTTGGCCGGCCCGAGGCAGGCGAGCAGCAGCAGTTCAGCCTCGGCGGGCAGACGCAGGGCGCCGCGCTCCTGCTCGCGTGCGGCGGCAGCCAACTCCGCCAGGCTGACCGGCCGAAAGCCCGGTGCATCGTCCCAGAG
>JAEYYS010000392.1 GCA_023428335.1 Verrucomicrobiota bacterium
CCATCTATGTGAAGGACCTTGAGGGACGCTACCTGCTCTTCAATGAGGGCGCCGCCCGTCTCGTCGGCAAGCCGGTGGCGGAAGTGCTCGGCCGCGATGACAGCGCCGTCTTCGAGCCCGAGGGGGCGCAACTGATCCGCGAAAACGACCAGCAGGTGCTCACCAGTGGTCAGACTCTCACGACCGAGGAAATTCTCACCGCAGGCGGCATCACCCGAACCTACCTCGTCACCAAAGCACCGCGGCGCGACGCGGAAGGCCGCATCATCGGCCTGATCGGCATCTCGCGCGACATCAGCGCCCAGCGTCGGGCGGAACAGGCCCTGCTCGCCAGCGAGGCACGCCTGCGCGCCATCGTCGAAAACGAGCCGGAATGCGTCAAGATCGTCTCTCCCGGAGGACGCCTGCTGGACATGAATCCCGCCGGCCTGCACATGATTGAGGCATCGAGTCTCGACGCCGTGCGCAACTGCCCCGTCGAGTCGCTGGTGCACCCGGAGGATCGCGCCAGTTTCAACGAACTGCATGAGCGCAACCTCGCCGGCTACACCGGCCAACTGCGCTTCCGCATCGTCGGCCTGCGCGGCACCGAGCGCTGGATGGAAACCCATGCCACCCCGCTCTTCGACTCCAAGGGTTCCGTCCAGTCCGTGCTCAGCGTCACGCGCGACGTCACCGAGCGCAGGCGTGCGGAGGAGGCCCTGCGCCAGAGCGAGGAAAACTTCCGCAGCCTGTTTGCCGAAGCCGCCACCGGCATCGCCGTCACCACCCTCGAAGGCCGTTTCCTCCGGGCCAACCCCGCCTACTGCCGCATGCTCGGCTACACCGAGGCGGAACTCCAGGAGCTGAATTTCGCCGACCTCACCCACCCGGAGGACCGGGCGCGCAACCTCGAACTCTACATCCAGTTGATTGCCGGCGAGGTGCCGAGCTTCATCCTGGAAAAGCGCTACCTGCGCAAGGATGGCAGCCATGTCTGGGCCAGGGTCAGCGTCTCCGCGCGCAAGGATGCCGCAGGCCGGGCGGAACAGGTCATCGCCGTCACCGAGGACATCACCGAACTGCGCAGGGCCGCCGGGGAACTGGCCCACCATCAGGCGCTGCTGCGCATCGCCGGCATCATCGGCAAGCTCGGCGGCTGGAGTGTCAGCGTGCCCGAGATGGAGCTGACCTGGTCCGACCAGATGGCGGCCATTCACGATGTCGAGCCCGGCGCCACACCCGATCTGGAAACCGCCTTTGGCTACTACGAGCCCGAGGACCGCGAGCGGGTGCGCAGCGCTTTTCTGGAATGCGTGCAGACAGGTCGCCCGTTTGAAATCACCGCTCGCATCCACACGGCACGGGCACGGCGCATCTGGATCCGTGCCATCGGTGAAGCCGTGCGTGACACCGGCGGCAGCATCGTGCGGGTACAGGGCGCCTTCCAGGACATCAGCGATCAGAAGACCGCAGCCCTCGAAATCCAGCGCCTCGGCCAGCGCCTGACGACGACGCTGGAAAGCATGACCGACGCCTTCTTCATCGTCGACAGCAACTGGCGATTTGTCTTCCTCAACCCCCAGGCCGAGCGACTGCTCCAGCGCCGGCGCGAGGAACTGCTCAACCGCGAGCTCTGGGTGGAGTTTCCCGAAGCGCTCGGCAGGCGCTTTGAACGCGAGTATCGCCGGGCGATGACCAGCGGCCACAGCGCCGCCTTCGAAGAGTTTTATCCCTCGCTGAACACCTGGTTTGAGGTGCACGCCTATCCCTCCGAGGAGGGCCTGGCCGTGTACTTCCGCGACGGCACCGAGCGCCGCCGCTCCGAGGAAGCCCTGCGCCAGAGCGAGGAGCGCTTCCGTGAGATGGCGGAAAACATCGACGAGGTCTTTTTCAACTACGACCCCGTCAACAACCGCCTGCTCTATGTCAGCCCGGCCTTCGAGCGCCTTTGGGGACGCCCCCTCCACGATGTCCTGGCCGATCCCACCACTTATCTGAACTTCATTCACCCGGAGGACCGCCACCTCGCCGAGGGCGCCTTCCAAAGCCAGCTTGCCGGCCACACGACCCAGGAGGAGTTTCGCATCCTGCACCCGGACGGCAGCGTGCACTGGGTTCAGGAGATCGCCGTCACCGTCAAGGATGCCGGCGGCAAGCTGGAGCGCATCGTCGGCACCATGCGCGACATCACCGCCGGCAAACTGGCCGAAGCACGCCTGCGTGAGCAGGCCGCCCTGCTCGACAAGGCCCAGGATGCCATCCTGGTCCGCGACATGGAGCACCGCATCCTGTATTGGAACAAGAGTGCGGAACGACTCTACGGCTGGAGCGAGGAGGAGGCGATCGGTCGAACCTCCGACACCCTGCTCTATCGCGATCGCGCGGCTTTCGCCGCCGCCCATGCCGAGACAATCCGACGCGGCGAGTGGAGCGGCGAGCTGGAGCAGGTCACCAAGGACGGCAAAAGACTCACCGTCGAAGTCCACTGGTCGCTCGTGCGCGACGAGCAAGGCCAGCCGAAGTCGGTGCTCGCCATCAACACCGACGTCACCGAACGCAAGCGCATCGAGCAGCAGTTCCTGCGCGCCCAGCGCATGGAAAGCATCGGCACCCTCGCCGGCGGCATCGCCCACGACCTCAACAACGTGCTCGCCCCGATCCTCATGTCGATCGAACTGCTCAAGTTCGACGAGACCCGCGCCGACAAGCTCGACATCCTCGCCACCATTGAGTCCAGCGCCCAGCGCGGCGCCGACATGGTGCGCCAGGTGCTGTCCTTCGCCCGCGGCGTCGAGGGCCGCCAGATCCGCCTGCAGCCCGCGCACCTGGTCCGCGAGGTCGCCAAGATCGCCAACGAGACCTTCCTCAAGAGCATCCGCGTCGTCAGCCGTATCGCCGAGGATCTCTGGACGATCCAGGGCGACCCCACCCAGCTCCATCAAGTCCTGCTCAACCTCTGCGTCAACGCCCGCGATGCCATGTCCGAGGGCGGCACCCTGAGCCTGAGCGCCGACAACCTCGAACTCGACGGCCCCTATGCCGCCAGCCTCGGTCCCGACATCCGGCCCGGTCGCCACGTGCGCCTGCGCGTCGAGGACACCGGCACCGGCATGCCGCCGGAGGTGCTGGAACGCATCTTCGATCCCTTCTTCACCACCAAGGAACCCGGCAAGGGCACCGGCCTCGGCCTGTCCACCGCCCAGGCCATCGTGCGCAGCCACGGCGGCCTGCTGCGCGCCCAGAGCGAACCGGGTGAGGGCACCCGTTTCGACCTCTACCTGCCGGCCCTCGAAGGGAGCGAGGCCGAAGCCCCCGCACCGGCACGCCAGCTGCCGCGCGGCAGCGGCCAAACCGTGCTGGTCGTCGACGATGAGGATTCGGTCCGCCAGATCGCCCGCCAAACCTTGCAGACCTTTGGCTACCGCGTCCTGCTCGCCGCCGACGGCGCCGAAGCCACCGCCGTCTTTGCCGCGCGGCACAAGGAGATCGACGTGGTGCTGACCGACATGATGATGCCGGTCATGGACGGCGCAGCGGCGATTCAAGTGCTGCTGAGAATCAGCCCGGGGGCACGCATCCTCGCCTCCAGCGGCCTGCATGTCGAGGCGATGAAGGCCCGGGCCGAACGTGCCGGCGTGCGCCGCTTCATTCCCAAGCCCTACACCACCGAAACCCTGCTGCAGGCCCTGCATGAGGTGCTGACCGATCCGGTCACTCCCCGCGGCTGAACTCCATCACAGGCGCAGGAACAGCTTCTGCCGGTGCAGCCAGGCCAGCAGCAGCCAGACGGCACCATAGGCCGCCAGCACCAGCAGTGCGGCGTGAACCTGCTCCGGCAGCCAGAGCGACAACCCGCCGAACAGCGTGCCGGCAAGACTGCGGAATGGCGCCATGAACACGGTCGAGATCAGGTAGGCGAGAATGGAGTTGCCGCCGAGCACGAGGAACACCCCCGCCCAGCGCCGCCACCTCAGTCCGTCGAGCACTGCATAAAAAACCGCCAGCAACAGCCAGCTCAGGCCGCCGCACCACAACACGTAGGAACTGGTCCAGCGGTTCTTGACGATCGGCAGATGCCAGCTCCACAGCCAGCCGATCAGCAGCAAGGCCCCGCCACCTGCGGCCAGCAGCAGGACCCCGCGTCGGAGGTTGGCGGCCCGCTGCAGAACACGCCAGGCAAACACCCCCAGCATCGCGGTGGCGCCATGCGTCCACATCGTCAGCGGAAAACCACGCCCGTACCGACTCTTCCAGGGCGCCTCGAGACGGCCGATGGTCTGGTCGTAGAGCCAGTCGCTGAAGATGCCGCCTGGCACGAACTGCCCGGCGACGCCGCCCGGCACGGTCACGCCCATCTGCAGCGCCCAGTAGGCCAGCAGCACGCCGGCCGTCACCACCACCTGCGTGCGCTCGCGGGTGAACAGCACGAGGGCCACCGCCATGAAGTAGCCGAAGCCAAGCATCATCAGCACGCTGTAGGAGAGCGCAAACTTGGCGGGATCCCAGGTCAGCAGATTGCCGTTCACCCACCAGCCGAAGAAGATCATCCAGCCCAACCGCACCGCCGCCTGACGCAGGATGCACAGCCGGGTGTCGCCCGCGCTCAGGCGCTTTTCCACCGACAGCGGCACGGCCACGCCAATGCAGAACAGGAAAAGCGGAAAGATGAAATCGTAGAAGCGAAAGCCCTCCCATTCGACATGCTCAAACTGCCGGCGCAACTGCCAGGTCCAGGAACCCTCCGTGGCGTCCACGGTCAATGCACGCACCAGCGCCGTGCCGCCGAGCAGCCAAAACATGGCGAAGCCACGCAGGGCATCGAGCGAAAGCAGGCGCTGGGGTGGGGAGGGCATGAGGAGCGGGCGGCTGAACTCGCAGAGAACCAGCCTCAGCGTTTCACCGCAGCCGCCTGCAGGCGCAGCACCGCCCCATAGGCCTCATTGCCGCCGGCACCGTCCATGACCCGCGCGCCAAACCCGGCTCCGGCACTGCAGGAACCACCGAGAAGCAGCCGCCCGGACGGATGCCAGGCCAGGGTGTAGGCGTTGTCGCCCTTCGGCCCGCCGTTGTCCACCAGCCACTCCAAACCGCCCTTGGCATCGAAGGCCGCGGTGAGGATGTCGGTGGCACCGCGGCTGGTCAGGGTTCGGCCGGCAAAACGGGCTGTGGCAGTGAACTCACCCGTGACGAACGCGCGACCCGTGCCGTCGGTGGCAACACCGAGACAGTAGTCGGTGCCCGGACCGCTCAGCACGCGGACCCACTGCAGGCGCCCCTCGGCGTCGTAGTGGCAGAGGCAGCCGTCATTGTCTTTGGGACCCGTGGTCTTGAAGGTTGCGTCTGCAAAGCTGGCGCTTTCCTTGAACATGCCCGCGCCCCAAACCCGACCGGCGGCGTCCACGGCGATCTCGTGAAATCCCGCCCCCGGATGCACAGCCGACCAGACCGGCTCGCCTTCCGTCGTCAACTTGAGCACCAGACTGGCGCGCGCACCGAGCTCAAGCGCGTGACTGCCGAAGCGACCCGAACCGCTGCCACTGCCGCCGATGTAGACATGGCCGCTGCCGTCCACGGCCACGCCATGGCCGCTGCCGGAAAGTTTTCCCTCGCTGGCACGCACCCAGAGCAGCGCGCCATCGGCATCATACTTGGCGCAGAACACGGCGCGCGAGGTCGCCCCGGCATTGACCACGGCGTCGCCAAACCGCACCTCGCCCGCCACCGCACCGCTGATGATGACGTCCCCCTTGCCGTCGAGAGCGATGCCATGCCCATAGTCGTAGCCTGCACCCCCTGCCGTGCGCAGCCAGAGCAGGTCACCGGCAGCGGAGTATTTGGCGACAAAAAGATCGTAGTCCCCGGCATTCGGCAGGGCCTGCCCGGCGACGACCGCGTCCTTGCTTTCGTAATGGCCGGTGACGTAGGCATTGCCGGCCGCATCGGTGACCACCCCGTAGGCGCGATCCGTCAGGCTGCCGCCAAAACCACGCAGCCACTGCACCCCGCCATCCGCATCCACCTTGGCCAGCACGAAATCCATGTTGCCCGCGCCCTGGCGTTGCAGACCGCCAAGAGCGATGTCGCCGGTCGCCTCTCCCGCCAGCAACGCGTTGCCCTCGCGATCCAGGGTCACCGCACGAATCTTGTCGCTCTTCGCGCCCCCGCCAAACGCCAGCCACTCGAAGGCGGGTTCAGCAGCTTGCAGCGGCAGACAACAGGCGAGAGCGAGGCAGAGGCGGTAAGTCATGGTGCAGGACTACGCCGCGCGGCATGGGGCTGTTTCTCGGTTCTCGCCACCACGGAACCACGGGCCCGGCGCAGCTGGCCATTCCGCTTCAGATTCGCTGGCTTGCGGCGCCCGCTGGGATATGTTTAGGGTTTGTCATGGCCGAACCCGCCCCCACCATCGAAACCCGCGAGGAAGTCATGTTTTTCGACACCGACATCGGCGGGGTCGTCCACAACATCGCCTACCTGCGCATGATCGAAACCGCGCGCACCCGCCTCGCCGCCAAGCTCGGCATGCAACTGCGCGAGATGGCGCAAACCCAAGTCTACCCGGTCGTCGTGCGCACGGAGATCGATTACCGCAAACCCGCCACCCTTGGCGATGAACTCGTCATCTCCGGCCGCCTGGAATCGGTCGAACGCGTGCGTTTCTGGGTCGCCTTCGAGATCCGCCGCGCCGGTGAGGACACCCGCCTGATCACCTGCCGGCAGTCGCTCGCCCTGGTGCAGATGCCGCAGGGCCGGCCGCTGCGCCTGCCGGCCGACTGGGCCGACAAGTACGGTCACCTCGGCCGCGAGACCGCCTGAGACGCGCCACGGCACTTGCGCGGCCGTCGCCACCGGCTTAAAAAGCCGCCATGGCCACCATCGCCGTCCTCGGCACACTCGACACCAAGGGACCCGAACACGCCTACGTGGCGGACCTCATCCGCGCACGCGGACATCAGCCCCTGCTCATCGACACCGGCACCGGCGCGCCGGCCACCGTCACGCCCGACCTGACCCGTGATCAGGTCGCGGC
>JAEYYS010000482.1 GCA_023428335.1 Verrucomicrobiota bacterium
TTTTCCGGGGTGGTCGGCAGGGGCGGCGGGGTGGCGGCCTTGGTGGGCGGCGGCGGCGGGTTGAGCATGCGACCGTGCTCCATGATGTCCTTGATCTGGCTGCCGTCGAGGGTCTCGAACTCGAGCAGGGCGGCGGCGATGGCATCGAGCTTGTCCTTGTGCTCAAGCAGCACGGCCTTGGCCTTGGCGTAGGCGTTGTCGATGAGGATTTTGACCTCCTCGTCGATCTTCTGGGCGGTGGCACCGCTGTAGTTGCGGCTGCGACCCAGGTCGCGCGCCAGGAACACGGCCTGGTCGCCCTCGCCATACTCGATCATGCCGAGCTTCTCGCTCATGCCCCAGGCGCAGACCATGTTGCGGGCGATGTTGGTCGCCTGGCGGATGTCGCCCATGGCACCGTTGGTGACGTCGCCAAACTGGATCTCCTCGGCGACGCGGCCGCCCATGGCGACGACGAGGTCGTCGAGCAGCTCGCTCTTGCGGTGGGTGAACTTGTCCTCCTCGGGCAGCCACATCGTCGAGCCGAGCGACGGTCCGCGCGGGATGATGGTGACCTTGTGCAGGGGATCGGTGTGCTCGAGCAGTTCGATGAGGATGGCGTGACCGGCCTCATGGTAGGCGGTGTTCTCCTTTTCCTTGTCGCTCAGTGCCAGGCTGCGACGTTCGCGACCCCAGCGCACCTTGTCGCGCGCCTCCTCGAGTTCGGCGGTGGTGATGGCCTTGAGGTTCTTGCGGGCGGCGAGCAGGGCGGCCTCGTTGATGACGTTGGCGAGTTCGGCACCGGAAAAGCCGGGCGTGCCGCGGGCGACCTTCGACAGGTCGGCATGCTCGGACAGCTTCACCTTCTTGGCGTGCACGTTGAGGATCTCCTCGCGGCCGCGCACATCGGGCAGGCCGACGGTGACCTGGCGGTCGAAGCGGCCGGGGCGAAGCAGGGCCGGGTCGAGCACGTCGGGACGGTTGGTGGCGGCGATGATGATGATGCCCTCCTGGGAATCAAAGCCGTCCATCTCGACGAGCAGGGCGTTGAGGGTCTGCTCGCGCTCGTCGTGACCGCCGCCAAGGCCGTGGCCGCGGTGGCGACCGACCGCGTCGATTTCGTCGATGAAGATCAGGCAGGGAGCGTTTTTCTTGCCCTGCTCAAACATGTCGCGCACGCGGCTGGCGCCGACGCCGACGAACATTTCGACGAAGTCCGAGCCGCTGATCGTGAAGAAGGGCACGTCCGCCTCGCCGGCGATGGCCTTGGCGAGCAGGGTTTTGCCGGTGCCGGGCGGGCCGACCATGAGCACGCCCTTGGGGATCTTGCCGCCGAGGCGCTGGAAGCGCTTCGGGTCCTTGAGGAATTCGACCAGCTCCTGGACCTCGTCCTTGGCTTCGTCGCAGCCGGCGACGTCCTTGAAGGTGACCTTGTTGCGGTCCTGGGAGAGCATCTTGGCGCGGCTCTTGCCGAAGCTGAGGGCGCCGCGGCCGGCGGACTTGAGCTGCTGGCGCACCAGGAAGTAGAGCAGGAAGAGCAGCAGGAAGATCGGCAGCATGGAGACCAGCATGGTGCCCCACTGATTGTTTTCGTAGCGCGGGATGAGCACCAGCCCGTGCTGGTCCATGAGCGCCTTGAGCTCCTCCTTCTGATACTGAATGCTGACCGGCACGCTGAACGGCACGGACACCGGTTCCGCCTCACGCGCCGCCTTGCCCTTGAGACCCTCGGGCGCCTTGAACTGGAAGCCCTTGATGTACTCCGCGGTGGTGGTGTCCTGCTGGATCAGTTCGAGGTCGCGGGTCTTGTCGATCTTGTCCTCGCGGACGAGGTCGATGAACTCGCGGTAGGTGATGCTGGTCGCGCGCGAGCCGTCGCCGCGCACCATCAGGGCGGAGCCGACCAGCAGCAGCACCATGGCAAAGAGCAGGAAACCGCGCCAGTTGAAGGGCTGGTCGGGGCCGCGACGGCCGGAGGGCGGTTCGTTCCTGGGCGTGAAATCGTCAGACATGTCGTTTTGGGGGGAATCCTAGAAGGCTATACGCGCGCCGGCCGGGCGGCGCCGCGTGGGGTTTTCGATTCGGGACTGGTCGGCGCAAATGCCGGTATTTCAAGCGCGGATGCGCTGGCGGACGGCCTCGAACAGGCAGACACCGGTCGCCACGGAAACGTTCAAGCAGGGCACCTTGCCGGCCATGGGGATGCGTGCCAAAAAGTCACAGTGCTCGGCGGTCAGCCGGCGCATGCCCTCGCCCTCGGCGCCCATGACGATGCCAATGCCGCCTTTCAGGTCGAGGTCGTACAGCGATTGCGTGGCTTCATCGGCGGTGCCGACCAGCCAGACGCCGAGCTTTTTCAACCGGTCCATGGCCCGCGCCAGGTTGGTGACGCGGACCAGCGGCACGTTTTCGGCGCCGCCGCAGGAGACGCGCAGGACGGTGTCGCTGACCGGGGCCGACTTGTCCTTGGGCATGACCACGCAGGCGACGCCGGCGGCGTCGGCGGTGCGCAGGCAGGCGCCGAGGTTGTGCGGATCCTGGATGCAGTCGAGCACCAGCACGAGCGGGTCCGCCTTGCCATCGAGCAGGAAGGGCAGGTCGTCCTCCTCATAGGTGCGCACGGAGGTCGGCGGCGCCTGGCTGTGGCGGTTCTGGCGGGCGGTCGGGGGCGGCTTGCGCATGGCGATTCAGGCCGCGACGGCGGCGTGGAGGGAGGCGGAAGGGCGGGTCACTCGCCGGGCAGCGGCTGGGTCGGGAAGGTCTCCACCCAGGGCAGGCCGTGGGCGTTGAGGTCGGCCATGAAGGGGTCCGGATTGAGCTGCTCCAAGTTCCAGACGCCGGGCTGGCGGTACTCGGCCGGGTTGGTGAGCAGCTGCTTGGCGGCGATCATCGCCGGCACGCCGGTCGTGTAGCTGACGCCCTGGCTGTTGGTCTCGCGGTAGCAGTCCTCGTGATCCTTGATGTTGTAGATGTACAGGCGCTTGAACTGGCCGTCCTTGCCCTCGCCCTCGATCCAGTTGCCGATGCAGGTCTTGCCCTTGGTGTCGGCGCCGAGCGTGCCCGGCTCCGGCAGCAGGGTCTTGAGGAACTCGATCGGGATGATCTCGACGCCCTTGTGCACGACCGGATCGATGCGGGTCATGCCGACGTTCACCAGCACTTCCATGTGCTTGATGTAGGCGTCGCCAAAGGTCATCCAGAAGCGGGCGCGACGCATCGGGATGTGCTTGGTCAGGCTCTCCAGCTCTTCGTGGTAGAGGCAGTAGATGTTCTTCGGGCCAATGCCGTCCGGGAAATCAAAGCTGCGCTTGATCTCCAGCGGCTTGGTCTCGACCCACTGGCCGTTTTCCCAGTAGCGACCGTTGGCGGTCACCTCGCGCAGGTTGATCTCGGGGTTGAAATTCGTCGCGAACGCCTTGCCATGGTCGCCGGCGTTGCAGTCGATGATGTCGAGGGTGTCGATGCGGTTGAAGTGATGCTTCAGCGCGTGGGCGGTGTACACATTGGTGACCCCCGGATCAAAGCCGCAGCCGAGCAGGGCGGTCAGGCCGGCGGCCTTGAAGCGCTCCTGGTAGGCCCACTGCCAGTGGTACTCAAACTTGGCGACATCGCGCGGCTCGTAGTTGGCGGTGTCGATGTAGTGCACGCCGGTCTCCAAACAGGCGTCCATGATGGTCAGGTCCTGATAGGGCAGGGCGACGTTGATGACCACCTCGGGCTGGAAGTCCCGGATCAGGGCGACCAGTTCCGGGACGTTGTCGGCATCGACCGCGGCGGTGCGGATCGGGCGGGAAAGTTCGGCGGCAATGGCGTCGCACTTGGCCTTGGTGCGCGAGGCGAGCAGGATCTCGCTGAAGACTTCCGGGAGCTGGGCGCACTTGTGGACGACGACACGGCCGACGCCGCCGGCACCGATGATGAGGACTTTTGCCATAGGGGGCTGCAGGGTGGCGTCGGCGGCGGCGGAGTCAAGCGGCGCCGTGCGAAGAAATCCCTTGGCAGCCGGCCGGAATTTCCGAAGGTGGCCGCCTATGTTTTCCCTCGCTGACAAGACCGTCGTCATCACCGGAGCCGGCTCCGGCATCGGCAAAGCTATCGCCCTGCTCTTCGCCCGCCAGGGCGCGCGCGTCGAGGTGCTCGACCTCTCGGCCGAGGCCGCCCGTGGCACCGCCGACGAAATCCGCGCGGCCGGCGGCGCCGCCGCCGCGGCGGCCTGCGATGTCGGCGGCGGGGCGGCGGGGACCGCCGGCTTGGAT
>JAEYYS010000511.1 GCA_023428335.1 Verrucomicrobiota bacterium
GCCGGGCACCTTCAGCTGTCGCCTGCTGCAACGCGAGCCGGGCGGTGTGAAACTCGAAAACCTGCAGGCCGTGCTGAAATGGGAACCGCTGCAGGTGGCCTTCGAACAACTCGCCCTGCCCGGTGGCCAGGTCGTCGAAACGCTGTCGGTCGATGCCAGCCGCCTCTGGCAGCCGGAGGCCGAGTTGCGCGTGCAGGCGCGCGGCACCCGCGGTCCGGCCAGCATCCATCTGGAAGCCGCGCTGCGCGGCCTGTTCGCCCCGCCGCGGCAGTTGCAGGCCGAACTGCGCGTGCGCGGACTCGACGCCACCGCGCTGGCCGGTCTCGGCCTGCCCAAGGATGTGCAGTTCCGCGACGCCGAGGCTGAGGTGCAGGTCAGCGGCGATCCGACCGCGCCACGCGAGTTGGCGGTGACAGCGCGACTGGGGGCGAATGACCTGCAGGTCGCCGGCCTGCGGGCCGATCGTTTGGCCAGCAAGCTCGAGATCTCCGACGGCCGCGCTCGCCTCACTGATGGTGTGCTTAGCCGCGGCGCCAATCAGGTCCGCCTCGAAGGCGAGGCCGAACTGCCCGCACAACTGTCGGACACGCTGCAGACGCGTTGGCAGGCCTCGCTGCGCGCCGAGCTGCCCGAGCCGGCGGCCTGGCTCGTGCAAGCGCCACCGCTGCAGGGTCGAATCGATCTGCAAGCACGCGCCCAGGGCGTCGGTGCCGTGCCGACCGAAGTCGAGGGCCAACTGCGCGGCGGCGAGCTCGCGCTGGAGGGCCGGCGCCTGCCGGAGATCGACAGTCGCTTCCGCCTCGACGGCCGCACCGCCAGCCTGGAGATTCCGGAATTGCGCCTGGGTGGCGCCAACCGTGTGCGCCTGGCGGCAACCCTGCAGTTGCAGGAGCGCCTGCCGGCGGAAATGACCCTGAGCGCCGACCTGCCCGATGCCAAGGCCTGGATGGCGTCGTTCGGCCTGAATTTCCCCGCCGAACGCGCGCGTGCCACACTGCGCGCCGAGGGCCGGGCCGCGCTGGCGCTGGCGGATGTGCAGGAAGGCGCGCTCGAACGCCTGCAGGCTGATTTGAAGGTCGACGTCACCGACACCGCCTGGGATGGGGTGGCGCTCGGGCCGCTGCGGCTGCAGGTGCGGGCCAGCGACGGACAGCTGCGGTTGGCCAGCCTGCGCCTGGAGGCGGACGAGCACAACCGGCTCGATGCCACCGCGGACCTGGCCTTGCGTGCGCCGCATGCCTTCCGCGCCGAGGCGAGTGCCGACCTGGCGAAGCTGCCGCTGTTCAACGCCCTGCTCCAGGGCCTGGGCGTGCCGGAGATCCTGGCCGGCCGCGCCGACGGCAGGCTGACCGCCACCGGCCAACTGCGCCCCTGGTCCGGCACCGGCAGCGCAGCCCTGCGGATCGCCGACCTGCGGCTGGCCGGTCGGCCCGAGACCCTGCAGTTGCAGGTGCAGACCGAGTTCGCCGAGCGCCGGCTGCGCCTGCTCGGGCTGGAGGCGGGGGCCGGCCCGTGGCGACTGACCGCGCGCGGGGCTTTGGACGAATGGCAGGCAAGTCTTGAGGAACTGCAGCTCTGGCAGGACCAGCGCCTGCTGCTGGCGGGGCATGCGCGCGCGCCGCTCGCCTGGGCAAGCGCGGAGGCAGCGCCGCTCGACGTCGACCTGCGCGGCCAGGGCCTGCCGCTGGAGGAGGTGCTCGCCGGTGTCAGCGGCCTGCCGCGGGGCGTGTTCGATCTGGAACTGCGCCTGCAGGGCCGACCGACCGATCCCACCGGCAGCCTGCAGGTGCGCGGTGCCAAAATCGTTTTACCTCAGGCTCCCAAAAATTTGGCGCCGGCCAACCTCACCCTCGACAGCCTCTGGCAGACCGGCCGGGTGGAGAGCCGCTTGGAATGGAAGCAAGCGCCCCTGCAGCCGCTGAAGCTGACCATCGCCCTGCCGCTGGCTGCCGACGCGCTCAGGCAGCCGGCGGAAGCCTGGATGCAGCTGCCGATCGAGGCGCAATTGCAGTTGCCGGAGTCCGACCTCGGTTTCCTGCGTGAGCTGGCGCCCGATCTCGTCCGCACCCTGCCCCTGCGCGGTCGGATCGAAGCCAGCCTCAGTGGTAGTCTGGCCGAACCGCGCCTGCAGGCCGCGGTCGACCTCGACGCCGCGGAAATCCTCTGGCAGCAGCCCGACCTGCCGTCGGTGCGCGACCTGCGGCTGCGGCTGCGCAGCCAGGACCGGCGATTGGCGCTGGAAGATGCCTCGCTGCTGCTCGCCGGTGGCCAGGTCCGCCTCACCGGCAGTCTGGACGCCACCGACCTGCGTCAACCGCGCCTCGACCTGCGCCTGCGTGCCGACGAAGCCCTCGTGTACCGCGATGCCGGGGCCTCGCTGCGCGCCAATGCCGACCTGCTCGCCACCGGCACCCCGGAGCGTGGCCGCTTGAGTGGCGAGATCGGGCTCGTGCGCGGCCGGGTGTTTCGCGAGATCGACCTGCTGCCGCTGTTGAAACTGCCGGCCGACGTGCCGGCGGTGCCGCCGGACACCCGCCGGCGCGAAGCGAAGCTGGAGTTGCCGGCCATCGTCCATCCCTGGGCCTTCGACGTGCGGGTACGCACCCGCGATCCCGTGCTGCTCTCCGGCAACCTGGCCAACGGCGCCATCTCGGCCGATGTGCGGCTGGCCGGCACCGGTGCCAGTCCGCAGCTCAGCGGCGGCGCCCGCATCGACCGCCTGCAGTTGCAGCTGCCGTTCAGTGTCGTGCGCATGACCCACGGTGCGATCACCCTGCGCCCCGAACGTCCCTTCGATCCGGATCTCGACCTGCGCGGCGAATCGCGCATCGGCAGCCACGACGTCAGCCTGTTCGTCTATGGCGCCTCGACCGCGCCGAAGACCCGCTTCACCAGCTCGCCGCCGTTGAGCGAACCGGATATCGCCACCCTGCTGGCCACGGGTACGCTGCTCGGCGGTTCCGCCACCGAACTCGCCTCGGAAGCCGCCAGTCGCGCCGCCTTCCTCTTTGTCAGCGAACTGACCCGCAAGCTTTTCAACCGCAAAAAGGTCGTCCGCGAGGAGCCCCCGCGACTGCAGCTCAGCTTCACGCCATCGGGCGCCGACCGCAGCCAGGACAGCATGCAGGCCGCCTACGACCTGAGCCGCCACTGGCGCCTGACGAGTCGCTTCACCCAGAGCGGCCGCATGAAGGCCGCGCTCGGCTACCTGCTGCGCTTCGGCGAACGCATCCAGGCTCTCGGCGAGACGCCGGCCGAGCCCTGAGCCTCAACGTCCGTCTTCGAGGCCGTTCGTCACCTTGCCCTGCTTGAGGCGGTTGCGCAGTTTCGACCAGAAATCCTCGTCGTCGGCGGAGGGGCCGGCCTCAGGCAGGATCTTGCCCGGCGCAGGCGGCACGCGGATGCCCGGACGAGCCTCCGGTCCATCGAGGTTGTCGAGCGCACGACCGTACGGGGCAAACAGGCCGAGCGGGATGGGATACTTCTGAAAGCCCACTGCCAGGCTGCGGTGCTTGTTGATGAAGTCGGTCGGGCTGTAGTAATTGCTGTTGTCGCGGGCAAACAAGGTGCGGTTCATGCCGATGCGCAGGTTTTTGCGCATCTCGAAGTGCAGGTGCACATAATACATGCCGTTGTTGCCGCCCATGGTGCCGACCTGCTGGCCCTTTTCCACCACCTGACCGACGCGCACTGCCCGCTGGTGCAGGTGCGCATAAAGGCTGTCGACCATGGCGATCTTGCCGGTCGCATCGCGGTAGGCGTGGCGCACCAGCACGCAGTTGCCCCAGCCGCCGCGGACGTTTTCCGAAATGACGACCACGCCGCGCGCACAGGAATAAATTGGGTCGCCGAGGTCGCTGTTGCCGCCGCCGCGACCGTTCCAGTCCTCGCCGAGGTGGCCGTTCGGCCAGTAGCCGCGCGACTTGTAGTAGCCCTCGCCGTTGGGTTTGCCGACTGGGAAATCAAAGCCGTCGGCGAGCTGGCAGCGGACATCAGCGGCAGGCGCCAGCGCGGCCAGCAGTCCGCTCAGGACCAGCATCAGAACGCCTGCCCACCGGCCGAGGCCGGTGCGAAGGGAGGCCGTGCCGCCGGTCATGGTCAGGAACGGAGGTTGAACCCGCAGCTCAGTGCCGGGCAGGATCAGGGGTTGGCTTTGGGTGCAGCTTCCTTGGCGGGAGCCGGCGCAGGCGCCGGAGCGGCGGCCTTGGGCGCCTCGGTGGCGGCCTTCGGCGCGGCGGCGGGAGCCTTGTCAGCAGGGGCGGCTTCCTTCTTCGCGGCCGGAGCCTCGTCTTTTTTCGCCGCCGGAGCCGTTTCCTTTTTGGCAGCGGGAGCCTCTTCCTGCTTGGCGGCTTCCGGCTCGGCCGGCTTCGGCGCTTCGCTGGTGGCTGGAGCGGCGGGCGGCGGCGGGTCGAAAACCTTGACGTCGGCCTTGGCCGTCTGCTGGCGTGCGGTCAACACCGCCAGGCTGAGCGTCAGAACAAAGAGCAGGACCGCCAGATAAACGGTGAACTTCTGCAGGACATTGGTCGTCTGGGCACCGGCAATCTGCGACATCATGCCGTCACCAAACGAAGCCCCCAAGCCCTCCTGGCGCGGACGCTGCATGAGAACAATGAGGATGAGGAGCAGGCAGACGAGAACCTCGATGAATGTGAGAATACCGATGAAAATAGCCATAAACGGGCTCGCACTATGCGGGAACTTCACCCTTTGGCAAGCTGGTTCTGGCAGGGCGACCGCCGACCGGGCGCCGCAGTCGTGTTTTTTCCAGAAAAAAATGGCATTGCAGGCCAAAGTCCGTTATTTAATGTACGTTGACAATTTACGCTCGCACCCGGCATGCCTCTCTCCCGAATCCAGGCTTCGACGCGACGCGGCCCTGAGGCCGTGGAGGGTCGCAAGCGCCCGTCGCCAGGGCGGAGCCCGACGGCCGCGAAACTGCCCGTGGATTCGCCGAAAATCCGCGCCATGGCCAAGCAGGAGGCCACGCGCCGCGGCTACACCTGGGCGCTGCGCCTGATCCTGCTGATCTGTTTCACCGGCCTGCTCAAGGTGACGGTACAGGAGGCCATCCTCAAGAACCCGCAATTCGAACTGCAGCAGGTCGCCGTGCAGACAAGCGGGCCGCTGAGCATCGAAAAGATTGTCCGCGCGACCCTGCTGACCCGCGGCGAGAACCTGCTTTTCATCAACATGCGCGAGGTGCGCGCCCGCCTGCACCAGCTGCCCGCAGTGGCAGCGGTGACCTTGGAGCGCGATTTCGATGCCGGCATCCTCACCCTGCGCGTCAAGCAGCGCCAGCCGGTGGCCTGGCTGGACTGCCCGCGCCTGGGCCTGATCGCCGGTCGCGCCGGCGACGGCTGGCTGGTGGACGCCGAGGGCGTGCCCTTTCCCTGCGATGCGCTGACCGAGGCCTACGCGGCGCTGCCGGTGATCCAGCACGAGGCCCTGGCGCAGAACACGCCGGGACGGCCGCTGGACGACTTTGGCCTGCAGGCGGCGCTCGACCTGGTGGCGGCGCTTGATGCCCGCTACGAGGCCGGCCAACCGCGCGTGCTCGCCCTGCAGTTGCAGACGCCCTACTCGATCCTCGTCCGTTTCACCGACAAGACCCAGGTGGTCTTCGGCGTCGACGACCTCGACCCGCAACTGGCCCGGCTCGACCGTGTGCGCGACGAGGCGCGGCGGCGCGGCTGGGAGATCGG
>JAEYYS010000123.1 GCA_023428335.1 Verrucomicrobiota bacterium
GGTGCGCGAGCACGGGCGCACGCGCCTGGAAAGCGGTGCCGCCTGTCGCGAGCCCCGGCGCATCTACAGCGGCACCAAGGCCTTCTGGGGACTGGCCGCCCTGGCTGCCATCGAGGACGAGTTGATCAAGCCCGAGGAACCCGTGGCCGCGGTGCTGTCGGAGTGGCGCGATCGCCCGGCGGCCTGCATCACCCACCTGCTCGATTTCAGCTGTGGCCTGGCCGCCTGCCCGGTTCTGCATGAGGACGGTCTCGACGACCGCAACCGCCTCGCCCTGCAGCAGCGCCAGCTCGCCAAACCGGGCCAGTCCTTCATCTACGGCCCCAGCGCCCTGCAGGTGTTTCACGAGGTCTTGAAGCGTCGCCTGGCGGGTCGCTGGCGACGCGAAAGCCCCGTGCGCTACCTCGAGCGACGCGTGCTGCGCCCCCTCGATCTCGGCCCGCAACGCTACCTGCCCGACGGCGCCGGCAACCCCCTGCTCGCCGCCGGTTTCCTGCTCAGCGCCGAGCAATGGGCCGCGGTCGGCGACCTCATGCTCAAGGCTGGCCGGCCGGTCCTGCGCGACCCCGCGATCTGGTCGTCGGTCAGCCTCGGTTCGGCCGCCGGCGCGCCCTACCGCTGCGGCTTCTGGAACAACCGTCGCGCCGCCCAGGACGCTGCCCGCGAGACCGACATCGAAACCATGCTCGACCGCCCCTGGCAGTCGCAGTCCTGGACGCGCGCCTGCCTGAGCCGCAGTGCCCCGGCCGACCTGCTCGCCTGTGTCGGCAGCGGCGGCCAGCGGCTCTATGCCGTGCCCTCGCGGGGGGTGGTCGTCGTTCGCCAGGGTCGGGGCGACCGCTTTCGTGATCCGGAGTTTTTGCGGCGGCTGTTCGCGTGAAAAAAGCGCGGGAATTTTGCAACTTTGCACTTGCACCGCGGCGGTTTTGCGCCACTATCATCACCTCACTCAAGCGGGTGTAGCTCAGTGGTAGAGCACTTCCTTGCCAAGGAAGATGTCGCGCGTTCGAATCGCGTCACCCGCTCCAAGTTCTCTCATTCAAAGAACTTGCCTTCCCCCTCCCAGCCGGTTAGCTGCGCGCCCGCATGTACGTCTGGTCCAAGTTATCCTCCGCCCGCTGGAACGACGCCTGGGAGGAGCGTTTCAACGGTCATCCCGAACTCAGCCTCGTCCTCACCAGCATGCCTGGCAGCGAGACCGTTCGCGTCGAAGTCTATGCGGCGAAAAAGGCGCCGCTGCTTGCCGTGCAAAAGCAGTTTGGCGGTCGCCTGCGCGAATTGAAGCAGCGCAACTGGGCCGCCCTCACCACCCCGGCCATGCCGCCGCTGAAGGTGCGCGACCGCCTGGTCGTCTGTGCCGCGCGCACGCCGGCGGAAATCGCCCGCGCCGCCAAGGCCCATCCCGGCCGCGAAATCATCGCCATCCCGGCCGACATGGCCTTTGGCACCGGTCATCACGCCACCACCGCCACTGTGCTGCGCCTGCTGACCGATGCCGCCGAACCGCTCGCCGGCAAACGCTGGAGCTTCGCCGACCTCGGCGCCGGCACCGGCATCCTCGCCATCGCCGCCGCCAAACTCGGCGCCGCCAAGGTCTGGGGCTGCGACTTCGATCCCAAGGCGGTCGAGGTCGCCCGCGACAACCTCGCGCGCAATGCCGTGCCCGACGTGCGCATGGTCGTCGCCGACGTCCTCAAATGGCAGCCGAAGCAGGCCTACGACATCGTCGCCGCCAACATCTTCCACGACATCCTGGAGGCCGCCTTCCCGCAGATCATCGCCGCCGTCAAGCCGGGCGGCGCGCTCATGGTCTCCGGCATCCTGAAAAGCCAGGCCGACGACTGCCTCGCCGTCGCCGCCCGCCTCGGCATCGACTGGCAGCGCGTCGTCACCCGCGGCAAATGGGTGTCGGCAATCGGCCGTCGCCCGGCCCAGTGACCGCCCGCCGTGCCCGACCCGCGTCCCAAGCCCGACCTGCTCGCCAAGCTGCGCGACGTGCCGCACACGCCCGGCATCTACGTCATGCGCGACCGGCTCAACAGCGTCATCTACGTCGGCAAGGCCCGCGACCTGCGCCGTCGGCTCGCCAACTACTTCACCCGCTCGCGCCAGCGCGACCACAAGACCCGCGCCCTGGTCAACAGCATCTGGGATTTTGACATCCACCTGGTGCGCAGCGACACCGAGGCCCTGCTGCTCGAAGGCCGGCTGATCAAGGAGTTCCGGCCGAAGTACAACATCAGCTTCCGCGACGACAAGGGTTTCCTGCTGGTGCGCGTGCACTTCCAGGACGCCTTCCCGCGCTTCTCGCTGACGCGCATGAAGAAGGACGACGGCGCCCGCTACTTCGGCCCCTTCGCCCACTCCGGCGCCCTGCGCACGACCCTCAACTGGCTGAACAAGAAGTATGGCCTGCGGGTTTGCCGGCCCCTGCGGCCCGATGCCGACGACTACAAGCACTGCTCGAACGACGTCATCAAGAACTGCTCCGCGCCCTGCATCGGCCGCGTCAGCGAGCAGGAGTACCGCCAGCGCATGGAAGAGGCCTGCGGCTACCTCGAGGGCAAGGGCCTGCGCGACCTGAAGGCGATGCTCGAGGAGGAGATGCAGCGCGCCGCCGCCCGCCTCGACTTTGAAAAGGCCGCCGAACTGCGCGACCTCGCCGGCGACCTGGAAAAGACCTTCAAACCCGCGCGCAGCTTTGAGCGCGGCGCCCGCGCCAAGGTCGTCGCCACCCTCAACCCGATGGCCGACGTGCGCGAGTTGCAGGAAGCGCTCGGCCTGGAGCGACCGCCCCTGGTGATGGAGTGCTTCGACATCGCCAACATCGGCATCACCCACTGCGTGGCGAGCATGGTGCGCTTCAACCGCGGCGTGCCCGACAACGCCAGCTACCGTCGCTACCGCATCCGCGCGGTGAGCGGCCAGAACGACTTCGTCAGCATGGCCGAGGTCATCCGCCGGCGTTTCTCGCGCATCCTGCTCGAGGGACGGCGCGCCCTCGGCGACGACGCCGATTTCACCACCGAATCGCCCCTGGAGGTGATGCGCCGGCTGGAAAGCCCGAAGGCGCGCGCCGGCAAGACCCAGCGCTTTGTGCGTCTGCCCGACCTGGTCATTGTCGACGGCGGCAAGGGCCAGCTCGGCGTGGCGGTCAAGGAACTGCAGCGCCTCGGCCTCGGCGGGCTGCCGATCATCGGCCTGGCCAAGCAGCACGAGGAGATCTTCCGGCCGGGCGAGTCCGAACCCCTGCGGCTGTCGCACGACTGCGGCGCCCTGAAGCTGCTGCAGCGCATCCGCGACGAGGCCCACCGCTGGGCCAACGGCTACCACCAGTTGCTGCTCGCCCGCCGCGTCTCCGAGAGCCTGCTCGACGACTGCCCCGGCGTCAGCGAGGCACGCAAGGCCGCCCTGCTCAAGGCCTTTGGCTCGGTCGCCCGCCTGCGCAAAGCCGCCGTCGATGACATCGCCCGCGTGCCCGGCATCGGCCCCCACCTCGCCGCCGGCATCGCCGACTTCCTCGCCTCGCGCGGCGGCGGGGCGTGACGGTTCACGAAGCCCCGCTGCACCGGAGCCCGGAGATTTGGGCCGCAAAGGAATGCACAGAACGCAAAGGGAAAGCTCTGACGGCACCCTTGGGGGAGGCTTGGCGCCTTCCCATTTCCTCCAGAAATCTGGAACCACGAAGGACACGAATCTCACGAATAAAAGCCCGATCAGAAGCTTCGTGATCTTCGTGCCATTCGTGGTTCCAAAGTCTGACCTCTCAGAAGAGGCGGAAAGAGTGTCCGCGCTCCTCTCCGCCCAAACTTCAAACCTTCGCCTTCAAACCTGGCACTTCCTTCCGGGCGAGGGTGTGGGCGAAGGGGCCGCCGGTGGCGAGGTTGTACTGGCGGATGGCGGTGATCCAGAAGGGGGCGAGTTCGTGCTCGGCGGCCGACCACAGGCGGTAGTGCAGGTTGGTGACGGTGTCGGTGTCGTGGATCATCGCCTTGATCTCCTGCGGCGTCAGGGACTGCGGTCCCTGCTGGATGAGGCGGGCGGCGATGGCATCGAGGTAACCGCGCGAGACGTCGATGTTGCGGCGGCGGCGCAGCAGGGAGACGTGCAGGCCGTTGATGTAGGGGTCGAGGAAGACCTGCATGAGGCCGTGGAACCGCTCGAGTTCGGGCTGCAGGCGCAGGCGGCCTTTGACCTCGTCGAGGTTTTGTTCCATGGCCTGCAGCACCTGCGGCGGCTCGGCTTCCTCGGGGGTGAGGAAGAGGTTGAAGCGGCGGCCGGTGCGTGTGCCGGAGATGAGCACGGCGACCGGGATGGCGAGCAGGAGCGAGACGAGGATGGGGCTGATCCAGAGCAGGAAGCTGGGCGAGACCCACCAGGCGACGACGCCCCAGGCGAGGCCGAGCACGGAGACGGGCCAGAAGTTGAGCAGGATCTCGACCCAGTCGACGCCGCCATCGAGCTTGCGGCGCTGCGTGACCCAGCGCACGCCCTTGCCGAGAATGGTATAGATGACAAAGCGGCTGTGGAAGATCATCAGCACGGGGGCCAGCAGGGTGAAGACCACGGTGTCGAACAGGCCGCTGAGGAAGGTCATGGCGCGCATGACCGGGGTCTTGAAAACGCGACCGGTGATCAGTTCATCAAGCAGGATGGTGGCCTTGGGCAGGAAGATGAGCGCGGCGGTGAGGCCGAGCAGGATCTGGGCGGCGAGGCCCGACTGCGGGCTTTCGCGGGGTAGCGGGGTCGCCGCCAGGAAGGTGGCGAAGACGAGGAAGACCAGCCAGAGCAGCGAGCTGGCGTAGCTGAGGATGCCGTGCAGGAAGTTGATGCGGCTCATCGGGTGCCAGCCCTTGGCGAAGAGCAGCCAGAAGTGCTGCATGTTGCCCTGGCACCAGCGGCGGTCGCGCTTGAGCATGTCGACGAGCGTCGGCGGTCCCTCCTCGTAGCTGCCACGCGGGGTGTTGAGCAGGCGCACGGCGTAACCGGCTTTGCGCATGAGGGCGGCTTCGACGAAGTCGTGGCTGAGGATGTGCCCGCCGAAGGGTTCCTTGCCGGGCAGCGGCGGCAGGGCGCAGTTTTTGATGAAGGGATCGAGGCGGACGATGGCGTTGTGGCCCCAGAAGTTGGCTTCGCCCCCCTGCCAGTAGTCGAGCCCGGCCATGAAGGCGGGGCCCTAGAGCGACTGGGCAAACTGCATGACGCGGCCGAGCAGGGTCTCCCAGCCGATCTGCTTGGGGAAGGTCTGCAGGATGCCGATGCCGGG
>JAEYYS010000522.1 GCA_023428335.1 Verrucomicrobiota bacterium
CCCTTGAGCAGGTCGAGCACAAACACCGGGATGCCAATGCCCTTGCCGAGCACGCGGATGACGTTGGTGGCCCCGATGTTGCCGCTGCCATGCTGGCGGATGTCGATGCCCTTGAGTCGCCCGGCGAAGTAGCCGAACGGCAGGGCGCCGCTCAGGTAACCGACGGAAGCAGAAAGCAGAAGGGCCGAGGTGGGGGTCATCAGACCGCATCTATCCCGGTTCCCGGGCCGCCCGCCAAGCGAAAAGCGGTGCCGGCACCCCGGTTTTTTGGGGTCCCCCGTGTCCGTGCTGGATTCCTGGCCCGCCCCGCGTTTCTTCGAGCCCATGCTGCGTTTTCTCCTCCCGGTCACGACTTGGCTGACTCTTGCGTCGCTCGACGCGAGGGGCTCCCAAGCGTCTGACGAGTCGGACAAGTCGGACCAGTCCGACGACTCCAAGGCCGGCAACGTCCCGTGCAGGATTTGTCCACCGGCCACCCTTGAGGAGCAGGACCTGTCCAAAGACCTCTTCTTCGATCGGCAGTCCGTGACAGCCGGGACATGCCCGGGCTAAGGGCTGAGCTCTGCCATGTCCGCCAAGCACCTGATCCTGCTCTGCCTGCCCTCCCTGCTCGCCGCCGTCGAACCGACCGCGACGCCGCCCCCGTCCACCGTGGCCGGGGCGGCCGCCAAACCCGCTGCGACCATCCCCGCCGTCATCGTGACCACCACCCGCGAGGCCGTGCCGATGCAGCAGACCGCACAGACCGTGCGCACGCTGGAGGGCGCACAAATGCAGGAGCGCCAGGTGCGCACCCTCACCGAGGCCCTGCGCGAAACACCCGGGGTCAACGTCCAGAAAACCTCGAACGCCCAGGGCTCGCCCTTCATCCGCGGCTTCACCGGCTTCCGCACCCTGGCGCTGATCGACGGCATCCGCTTCAACAACTCGACCTTCCGCGAGGGACCGAACCAGTATTGGAACACGATCGACTCCTGGGCCATCGACCGACTCGAACTCGTGCCCGGCCAGGGCTCGGTGCTCTACGGCAGTGACGCCATTGGCGGCACGGTCAACCTGCTCACCAAGGACTCGGGCTTCCGCGACGAGGATGCCGGTTTCTTCTTCCACGGCCTGACTGCCTACCGCGCCTCGACGGCCGAACGCAGCCATGTCGGCCGCCAGGAACTCCAGTTCGGCGAAGGCGGTCGCTGGGGCCTGCACCTCGGCGCCAGCTTAAAGTCCTTTGGCGATGTCCGCGCCGCCGGCCTCGGCCTCCAGCCGAACACCGGCTATGACGAATGGGCCTACGACGCCCGTCTCGACCTTGCCCTCGACGACAACTGGACGATCACCGCCGTGCACCAGCAACTGCGCCAAAACGATGCCTGGCGCACCCACCAGACCACCTCCGGCGTGTCCTGGCAGGGCACCACGGTTGGCACCGACCTGCAGCGTTCCTACGACCAGGAGCGCACGCTCTCCTACCTGCGCCTCGCCGGTCTCGATCTCGATGGTTTTGCTGATAGCGCCAGCCTGACGGTGTCGCTGCAGACAGCCGACGAGTACGAATTCCGCGAACGCACCACCCGCCGCGATTTTTCCCAAGTGGAGATCAGCACGCTTGGACTCGACCTGCAGCTCTCCAGCGAGACAGCGATCGGTCGCCTCACCTACGGCATCGATTATTACCGCGACTGGGTTTCCTGCGGCAGCCAGCGCTACAACAAGAACGGCACCCAGTCCCAGGGCATCCAGGGACCGGTCGGCGATGACGCCAGTTACGACCTGCTCGGCCTCTACCTGCAGGATCAGTTCGATCTGACCTCGCGCCTGCATGCCCAGCTCGGCGGGCGCTTCACCCATGCCGCCGCCGACATCGGTCGCTTCGCCGATCCGGCGACGCCGGTGCCGGTGGATTCCTACCGCGACGACTGGCAGAACTTCTCGGCCAGCCTGCGCCTGCTCTACGACCTCGACGAACAGGCGCGCCACCAGCTGTTCGGCGGCGTTTCCCAGGGCTTCCGCGCGCCCAACCTGTCCGATCTGTCGCGCCTCGACGTCGCCCGCAGCGGCGAGTTGGAAACCCCGTCGACCGGCCTTGATCCCGAGCAGTTCATCAATTTCGAACTCGGCCTGCGCACCCAGACCGAGCGCTTCCGCGGCAGCCTCAGCTATTTCTACACGGTCATCGACGACATGATCGTGCGTCGCCCGGTCGGAGCAGGCATCGTCAACAAGTCGAACAGCGGCGACGGCTTCATGCAGGGCGTCGAGCTCGACGGATCGTGGCGGCTCGATGAGCACTGGACGCTGTTCGGTCACCTCACCTGGACCGAGGGTCGGGTCGAGCAGTTCCCGCGCACCAACAGCAGCTACCAGCAGATGGAGCCGATCAGCCGTGTCGTGCCGCTCATGGGCCGGGCCGGCGTTCGCTGGGAAGCGACCGACAAACGCGTCTGGGGCGAGTTCCTCTGCCTGGCGCACAGTCGCTACGAGCGCATGAACAGCGGCGACCGCCGCGACACCCAGCGCCTTCCTCCGGACGGCAACCCGGGCTTTGCCCACCTAACCCTGCGCGGCGGCTGGCGCGTCACCGAGCAGCTGGAGCTGACCGCCGCCCTCGAAAACCTGCTCGACCAGGAATACCGCTACACCGGCTCCGGCAGCAACGAACCCGGCTTCGGCGCCGTGCTCGGCGCCACCCTGCGCTTCTGAGCCCAACCCCAAATGGGGTCAGTGTGCAACTGGCTGACAAAATGATTTCCTGTTGAGGGCTCTTTCTGCAGAGGTTCGGGTCTCTGCCGGCACTCGTCACGGCAGGGACATACTTGACTTTGGTGGTTCCAACAGGCCGTGGTATCCACGAATGGACCTGATG
>JAEYYS010000125.1 GCA_023428335.1 Verrucomicrobiota bacterium
GCGACCGAGCGACGCCTCTTCGAGGACGGCGCTTTCTTCACGCCCGATCGCCGCGCCCGCTTCGTCTTCGATCCGCCAGTCGCGCCACCCGAACCGCCTTGCCGCGACTACCCGCTGATCCTGCTCACCGGCCGCGGCACCAGCGCGCAGTGGCATACCGAAACCCGCACCGCCAAGTCCGAGGTGCTGCGCAAACTGGCACCGACCGAGACCCGTCTCGACATGAATCCCGCCGATGCCCGTTCGCTCGGCCTGCGCGACGGTGACCGCGTCGAAATCGCCTCGCGCCGCGCCGCCTTCGAACTGCGGGTGCGCCTGACGGAAACCGTCGCTCCCGGCCAGGTCTTCCTGCCCATGCACGATGCCCGGGTCAACCGCCTGACCCTGGGCCACGTCGATCCGCACAGCCGACAACCCTCCTACAAGCACTGCGCCGTGCGCGTGCGCGCGCTGGGCTGAGGGTGGCAGCTCCGGAAGCGATCGAAGTCAAGCGGAAGGCTGGAAGAACGATCCCAACCAACGGCAGGTACCGCGCGCCGCTCAGTTCTCCAGGCCCGCCGCCCATGCCGGCTGGCCATTGCGGATGTCATGGGCAAGAACGGCGTCCCTCTCGGCACCCGTGTGCGTGTCAAACAACTGTACCACCGCGGGTCCGTGCCGACTGCGCGACTTCACGACGAGTTGCTTCTGTCCGTTGATGAAGCGGGCCTCCTGCACCTGCAGACCGGCCGTGTGACAGGTCGCCACCCGTCGGCTCCCCTCCTGAATCAGGACCGAGCCAAGTCGCTTGGAAGCGGTGTAGCGGGGTTCCTGCGCCTGCCCGGCAGTCGCCGCTGCAGCCGTCGCGCCGGATGGGCCGCCGGCACATTGCACGAGACAAAGACAGACCAGGGCCAGCAGAATGGACTTGATGCCGGGTTGCATCCGCAACCATCGCGCAACACCGCAGGCACTCAAGCGTGATTGCCGGCACGGGACGCGCGCACGGCCCCGGCTGTGCTTTATAATGGATTCGATTCCGTTATTTTGGAAATTGCACTTGCCAATCACGGCCAGACCGACTTCTGTGGGGGCACCACCATGAAAGCTCTCGTCAAAGCGCGCGCCGAGCGCGGCCTCTGGCTCCAGGACGTGCCCGAACCCGAGGTCGGCCTCAACGACGTCCTCATCAAGGTCCGCAAAACCGGCATCTGCGGCACCGACCTGCACATCTACCAGTGGGATGCCTGGGCGCAGAAAACCATCCCGGTGCCGATGACGGTCGGTCATGAATTCGTCGGCGAGGTGGTCGCCACCGGCGCCAACGTCAGCGATTTCCATCCGGGCGAACTCGTCAGCGCCGAAGGCCACGTGGTCTGCGGCCGCTGCCGCAACTGCCTCGCCGGCCGCCGCCACCTCTGCAAGGACACGGTCGGCATTGGCGTCAACCGGCCGGGCGCCTTCGCCGAGTACATCAGCGTGCCGATGACGAACGTCTGGCACCACCGCGAGGGCGTCGACGAGGAAGTCGCCGCCATCTTCGATCCCTTCGGCAACGCGGTGCACACGGCGCTCGCCTTCAGTGTGCTCGGTGAGGACGTGTTGATCACCGGTGCCGGCCCGATCGGCCTGATGGCGATCCCGGTCGTCAAACACGCCGGCGCCCGCCATGTCGTCGTCACCGACGTCAACCCCTACCGACTTGATCTCGCGCGCCGCATGGGCGCCACGGTCGCCCTCGATGCCCGCAGCGGCAGCCTCGACGAGGTGCAGCGTCAGTTGGGCATGAAGGAGGGCTTTGATGTCGGCCTGGAAATGAGCGGCAACGCCACCGCCTTCCGCGGCCTGATCGACGCCATGTGCCACGGCGGCAAAATCGCCCTGCTCGGCATTCCGCCGGCCGACATCGCCATCAACTGGCACAAGGTCATCTTCAACATGCTCACCTTGAAGGGCATCTATGGCCGCGAGATGTACGAGACCTGGTACCAGATGAGCGTCATGCTCGAGAGCGGTCTCGACATCCGCCCGGTCATCACCCATCGTTTCCCCTTCAGTGAATTTGAGCAGGGTTTTGCCGCCATGGAATCCGGCCAGTGTGGCAAGGTCGTGCTCGACTGGACCCTCTGACCCCCAAAGCCCATGATCATCGGCGTTCCCAAGGAGATCAAAGAGCAGGAAAACCGCGTCGCCCTTACCCCCTCGGCGGCCTGGCAACTCATCAAGCGCGGCCACCAGGTCCTCGTCGGTCCCGGTGCCGGCGCCGGAGCGGGTTTTGCCGACAGCGATTACGCCGCCGTCGGCGCCACCCTCGCCGGCTCGCATGCCGAGGTCTTTGAACGCGCGGAACTCATCGTCAAGGTCAAGGAACCCCTGCCCGCCGAGTACCCGCTGCTGCGCCGCGGCCAACTGCTCTTCACCTACCTGCACCTGGCCGCCAACCGCGACCTGACCGAGGCCCTGATCGCCAGCGGCGTCACCGCCCTCGCCTATGAAACAGTCGAGGTGAACCGCCGCCTGCCCCTGCTCGAACCCATGAGCGAAATCGCTGGTCGCATGTCGGTCCTGGTCGGCGGCTACTTCCTCGCCCGCCACGCCGGCGGCAGCGGCACCCTGCTCGGCGGCGTGCCCGGCGTGCTGCCGGGCCGGGTCGTCGTGCTCGGTGGAGGCGTTGCCGGCGTCAACGCCGCGCGCATGGCCACCGGCCTCGGCGCCGATGTCACCATCCTCGAAGTCGATGTCGAACGCATGCGCTTCCTCGACATCACCCTGCACACCGCGCACACGCTGTACTCCGATGAAAGCCACCTGCGCGAACTGCTGCCGCAGGTCGACCTGCTCATCGGTGCTGTGCTCGTACCCGGCGCGCGCGCCCCGAAATTGATCCGGCGCGACATGCTCCGGCTCATGCGCCCGGGCAGCGTGCTCGTCGACATCGCCGTCGACCAGGGCGGCTGCGCCGAAACCACCCGCCCGACCACCCACCACGATCCGGTCTTCACCGAGGAGGGAGTCCTGCACTACTGCGTCGCCAACATGCCCGGTGCCTACCCGCGCACCGCCACCCAGGCCCTGGTCAATGTCACCCATGTCTTCGTCGAGCAACTCGCCGACCTCGGCCTCGCCGAAGCCTGTCGCCGCCAGCCGGCCCTGCGCGGCGGTGTCAACGTACACGCCGGTCGCCTGACCAACCGCGCGGTCGCCGAGGCCCACGGCCTGCCCTTCGAAGAACTGCCCGCCGATCCCGCATGAACGACGCCTTCCGCCGCCATCTCGCCAGCCAGCTCGACGCCATCCGCGCTGCCGGCACGGCCAAACCCGAGCGTGTGCTCAGCACCCCGCAGGGCGTCCATGTCCGCGTCGGCGACCACGCGCCCGTGCTCAATCTCTGCGCCAACAACTACCTCGGCCTGGCCCAGGAACCGCGCGTGCGCCAGGCCGCCCACGACGCCCTGGAACGCTGGGGCTACGGCCTTGCCAGTGTGCGCTTCATCTGCGGCACCCAGGGCGTGCACAAGGAACTGGAGGCGGCGCTGACCGACTTCCTCGGCACCGAGGACACGATCCTGTACTCGTCCTGCTTCGACGCCAACGGCGGCCTGTTCGAAACCCTGCTCGGCCCCGAGGACGCCGTCATCAGCGACGCCCTCAACCACGCCTCGATCATCGACGGTGTCCGCCTGTGCAAGGCGCAGCGTTACCGCTACCGGAACCGCGACCTCGCCGATCTCGAAGTCCAGTTGCGGGCCGCCGAGGCCGCCGGCGCGCGCTTCAAACTCATCGCCACCGACGGCGTGTTTTCCATGGACGGTTCCATCGCCCCGCTACGCGAGATCTGCGACCTCGCCGACCGCCATGGCGCCCTGGTCATGGTCGACGACTCCCATGCCACCGGCGTGCTTGGCGACGGCGGCCGCGGCAGCCACGAGCACTGCGATGTGCTCGGTCGCATCGACCTTTTGACCGGCACCCTCGGCAAGGCCCTCGGCGGCGCCAGCGGCGGCTACACCAGCGGCCGGCGCGAGATCATCGACCTGCTGCGCCAGCGCTCGCGACCCTACCTGTTCTCCAACACCCTCTGCCCCTCGATCGCCGGCGCCACGCTCACCGCGCTCGAACTGATTCGCACCGAGCCGGAACGGCGCGCCCGCCTGTTCGACAACACCCGCTTCTTCCGCACGGCGCTCGCCGAAGCCGGCTTCGACCTGCTGCCAGGCAACCATCCGATCGTGCCGGTCATGCTCGGCGACGCCGCCCTCGCCGCGCGCTTCTCCGCCGCCCTGCTCGACCACGGCGTCTATGCGGTCGGCTTCAGCTTCCCGGTGGTGCCCGAGGGGCGGGCGCGCATCCGCACCCAGATGAGCGCGGCACACACACGTGCCGAACTCGAGCAGGCGGTCGCCGCCTTCGCCGCGGCGCGTGCCGCCGTCAGAGGCTGATTCCGGGCTGGCATCGGCAGGCCAGTGGTGGCAAGAATGCGCCCGAACCCGCCGTTCTGAGTCGCCCATGCCCGTCGCCCCCTTCCTCGCCCTCCTCCTGCTTGCCGGCCTGCCGCTGGCGGCCGCCGCGCAAAAACCCAACCGTCCGGCCAAAAAGGCCGAGAAAGTTTTCGAGCCGGGCCAACCCGCCTTCACCCCGGATTTGAAGGCGCCCGAGTTCGATCCCACCAAGGTCACCCACGAC
>JAEYYS010000027.1 GCA_023428335.1 Verrucomicrobiota bacterium
GCGGTGCTGTTCCAGGCTGCGCAGGAAGTTTTCAAAGTCCTCGACGGTGACGCGGCCACCGGCGCCGGTGCCGGCGATGCCGGCGAGGTCGGAGGCGTTCAGGCCGAGTTCGTTCATGCGGGCGCGCATGCGCGGCGAGATGTAGCTGGCGCCGGTGGCACCGGCGGGCACGGGCAGGCCGCCGACCACGGGTTCGACCCGTGGCTGGTAGTCGGTGATGTTGTCCTCGTCGCTGAAGTGGAAGTGCACGGACTCGCCCGGGGCGTTGGCCTTGCGTTCGGTTTCGGCGGGCGGTGGCGGGGGCGGGCTGTCCTGGAAGCCGAGCGAATCGGCATCCTCGGGGCTGATCTCGAAGCCGGCGAGATTGGAGCCGACGGCGTAACTCTGCTGCACCTGGGCGCCGATCTGGGTGATGCGGCCGGCACAGGGGGAGGTGACCGCCATGGTGGCCTTGTTGGTTTCCACCTCAAAGAGTTCCGCGCCGGACTCGACCTCCTGGCCCGGTTCGACCAGAATGCGGATGACGGTTGCCTCGGCGATGGACTCGCCCAACTGCGGCATCAGGATGGGAATGGCGGGCATGGGGTAGGGGAGAGAATTGACGGAAGCCGGGCGGCGAGTCAAGCCAAGGACGGCGCTGCTTGGATTTTGTCGCCGCGCTTTGCATCTTGCGGCCGCGCCGGCCTGCGCCACGGTGGTGCATGTCTCGCCGCCGCCTCCATCCGCCCTGGATTCCCGGGCTCCGGGCCCTGGTTGCCTTTCTGCTGCTG
The DNA here is from genome assembly GCA_023428335.1 of Verrucomicrobiota bacterium. GTDB lineage: Bacteria > Verrucomicrobiota > Verrucomicrobiia > Verrucomicrobiales > Verrucomicrobiaceae > Prosthecobacter. The sequence goes on from JAEYYS010000027.1 coordinate 771, forward strand.
CTCGCGAGCGTCTTCGGTTTTTATTACGCCTTGGGGCGGGCGACCGAATTTCGGCGGGTCGAAGCGACGGCGGCGAAGGCGAAGTGACAGACTCCGCTTGCCAGGACGGGTCTGCCTGCCAAGCTGGGCGGCCTATGCTGCACAACGTCTATTTCTGGCTCAAACCCGACCTCAGTGTCGAGCAGATCCGCCTGTTCGAGGAGGAGCTGGTCGCCCTCACCCGCATTGCCTACCTGGAATCCGGCTTCTGTGGCAAACCGGCGCCGACCGAGCCGCGTCCGGTGACCGACCACAGCTTCAGCTACTCGCTCAGCCTGAGGTTCAAGACGATGGCCGACCACGATTTCTACCAGAAGGGCTGCCCGGATCACCAGCGCTTCGTCGACACCTGCAAGGTGTTCTTCGAGCGCGTGACCGTGTACGACTCCGTGTCGCTGGCCTGAGGCTCGGCCGCAGGGGCCCCCGGGACGCCTCCGCGTGGCGGGTGTGCCCCGGATAGGTCCAAGTGGAGTTTTTTCCGATCATTGCCGGTGCTGCCGGCGTTTTCACCGGCCTACCATGAAACGCCTGCTCGCCTCCGCCCTGCTTCTTGCCGCGCCCCTGCTTGCGGCGCCGCCTGCCGCGCCCAATGTCATTCTGATCCTGTCCGACGACATGGGCTGGTCGGACCTCGGCTGCTACGGCGGCGAGATCGAGACGCCGAACCTCGACGCCCTCGCCGGTGGCGGGCTGCGTTTCACCCAGTTCTACAACACCGCCCGCTGCTGCCCGACCCGGGCCAGCCTGCTCACCGGCCTGTACCCGCATCAGGCGGGCATCGGCCACATGATGGATGACCGCGGCCTCGACGGCTACCGCGGCGAGCTCAGCCGCCGGGCGGTCACGGTCGCCGAAGCTCTCAAGCCCGCCGGCTACCGCACGTATGCGACCGGCAAGTGGCATGTCACCCAGAAGGTCAAACCGGCGGGTGAGACCGACAAGGCGAACTGGCCCCTGCAGCGCGGCTTTGATCGCTTCTACGGCACCATCCATGGCGCCGGCAGCTTCTTCGATCCGAATTCGCTGACCCGCGACAACACCCTGATCTCGCCCTTCGCCGATCCGGAGTACCGGCCGGAGGAGTTTTATTACACCGACGCCATCAACGACCACGCCGCCCGCTTTGTCAGCGAGCACGCGCGCGATCACGCCGGCAAGCCCTTCTTCCTCTACGTTGCCCACACGGCGGCCCACTGGCCGATGCATGCGAAGGCGAAGGACATCGCCAAGTACAAGGGTCGCTACGATGCCGGCTACGATGCCGTGCGCGCGGCGCGCGTCGAGAAATTGAAGAAGCTCGGCCTGATCGATCCCAGCTGGCAGACCGCGCCCCAGGCCGGCGGGGCCTGGTCGGAGGTCAAGGACCGCGAATTCGAGATCCGCTGCATGGAGGTGTATGCCGCCATGGTCGACTGCATGGATCAGGGCCTCGGCCGCTTGGTCGAACAGCTGAAAAAGACCGGGCAGTACGACAACACCCTCATCCTCTTCTGCCAGGACAATGGCGGTTGTGCGGAACCGATGGGACGTCGCCCGGACCATGAGCAGCCGCGCCTGCGCGCCGCCACGCCCTCGCTGCCGCCGCTGGCCGACGACTACCTGCAGCCCGACATGATCCCCAAGCAGACGCGCGACGGCTTTGCCATGCGCCAGGGTTACGGGGTGCTGCCCGGCGCGGCCGACACCTACCACGGCTACGGCGAGGCCTGGGCCAATGTCAGCAACACGCCCTTCCGCGAGTACAAACACTGGGTACATGAGGGTGGCATCAGCACCCCGCTCATCGCCCATTGGCCTGCCGGCATCCCCATCGACCGCCGCGGCGCGCTGGAAGCGCAGCCGGCCCACCTGATCGACCTCATGGCCACCTGTGTCGATCTGGCCGGCGCCAGCTACCCGAGTCAGTTCGCCGGTGAAGCCATCACACCGCTGCAAGGGGTCAGCCTGCGCCCCGCCTTCCAAGGCGGCGAACTGCGCCGCGGCCGGCCGATCTTCTGGGAGCACGAAGGCAACCGCGCGGTCCGCGACGGTCGCTGGAAGCTGGTGGCCAAGGGTGCCCAGGGGCCCTGGGAACTCTACGACATGGAGGCCGACCGCACCGAGCAGCACGATTTGGCGGCCAGGGAGCCCGAGCGCGTGCGGGTGATGGCCGGCCAATGGGAAGCCTGGGCTCGCAATTCCCAGGTCCTGCCCTGGATCTGGGGTCCGCCCTACGGCGAGGCGCCGGCCAGGAAGAAAAAGGCGAAGAAGTGACCGGCGACCCCGGCCTTGGAGTATCCCAGGGGCCGTCGAGGGCGGTGCCCGCTGGCCTCCGAGGGGTGCCGAAGTCTCGGAAAATTCATTTCGTTCTTCCTAAAAACCGCTTGCCGCTGGCCCGATTGCCGCCATCTTCCCGGCCCCTATGTCCAAAAACTCTGGTCTAGCCAAAACGAGAAAAGCTGTCGCCAAACGCTTCAAAGTGACTGCGACGGGTAAGGTGCTGCGCCGTAAACAAGGCAAGCGCCACATCCTGCAGAACAAGAGCCGCAAGCGTAAGCGCAACCTCGGCAAGGTCGCCCTCGTGGCGGAAGTGGACAAGGCGAACGTCCTCGCGAGCCTTCCGTTCTCGCGCTAACGCCGCCCCACGGCTCCCTTGATGGGAGCCACGATGTTCCGGTCTGGTTCCCTTCGGGTTCCTAAGATCAGGTGAGGCCGGTCATCGAATTCATAACAACAGCCTGCTCACAGAAAACGACACATGCCAAGAGCCACCAACGCACCTGCCAGCCGCAAGCGGCGCAAGCGCACCCTCGCGAAAGCCAAGGGCTTTCGCGGTTTCCGTTCCACCCACTTCCGCTACGCCAAGGACGCCGTCCGCAAGGCGATGCTGTACGCCTACCGCGACCGCAAGGTCCGCAAGCGCACCTTCCGCAACCTGTGGGTCCAGCGCATCAACGCCGCCGCACGCGCCGTGGGCATCACCTACAGCCGCCTGATGGAAGGCCTCAAGCACGCCGGCATCGAGATCGACCGCAAGGTCCTCTCCGCCCTCGCCATCCGTGACGAGGCCGCCTTCGCCGCGCTCGCCGCCCAGGCCAAGGCCGCCCTCGAACAGAAGGCCGCCGCCTAAACCAACTCCAACCTTTGCGAAAGCCGGAACGCCCCCGCGTTCCGGCTTTTTCTTTGCCTGAAAGACCTCCGCCCACACGGGCTTACCTTGAGGATGTCCCGATCCGTCCTGACCTGCCTCGCCGCCCTGCTGCCGCTCGCCCTCGGCGCCGCCCCTGAAGCCGAAATCCTCGAGACCCGGGTCATCTCCCAGCAGCCCGAACTCTACGGCGGTTGGTCAACGGTGGCTCGCCGGGCCAACGGTGAACTCTGGGTCAGCTGGTCCGGCGGTCGCGAGGCCCACGTCTGTCCCTTCGGCCAGGTCGTCGCCATGACCTCGAAGGACGACGGCGCCACCTGGACCTACCCGCGCGTCCTGCTCGACTCCGCCACGGACGACCGCGACAGCGGCGTCGTCGAGACCGCCAAGGGCAGCCTGCTGGTCACCACCTTCACCTCGCTCGCCTACGAGCCGATCCTCGCCAAGGCCGAAAAGGAGGGCAACTGGCCCGCCGAGCGCCTGCGCATCTGGCAGGCTGCTCGCGACCGCCTCACGGCCGACGAACGCAAGGCGGAACTCGGCGAGTGGCTGATCCGCTCGACCGATGGCGGCCGCACCTGGTCGGACCGCATTCCGACCGTGGCCAACAGTCCGCACGGGCCGATCCAGCTCAAGGACGGCCGACTGCTGTACCCGGGCAAGCAACTCTGGACGGGCGAAAGAAAGATCGGCGTCGCCGAATCGCGTGACGACGGCCAGACCTGGCAGTGGCTGGCCGAGATCCCGACGCGGCCGGGCGACACCGTCACGGCCGACTACCATGAGTTGCACGGCGTCGAGGCGGCTGACGGCACCCTCATCGTGCAGATCCGCAATCACAACGCCAGCAACAAGGGCGAGACCCTGCAGACCGAATCGACCGACGGCGGTCGCACCTGGAGCGTGCCGCATTCGATCGGCGTCTGGGGATTGCCCTCGCACCTGCTGCGCCTGCGTGACGGTCGCCTGCTGATGAGCTACGGCCATCGTCGCCCGCCCTATGGCAACCAGGCCCGGATCAGCAGCGACCACGGTCGCACTTGGAGCGAGCCGGTGATTGTCTCCGGCGATGGCGCCGGCGGTGACCTCGGTTATCCGAGCACGGTCGAGCTTGGCGACGGCCGTTTGCTCACGGTCTGGTACGAAAAACTCAAGGATGCACCCCGGGCGGTGATCCGTCAGGCGATCTGGCGGCTGAAGTAGCGCGGAGCAAAGAGGTCAAGGGTCAAGGGTCAAGAACCGCGAACTGCGACCGCCCTCCAGCTCTAAGCTTGTCTTGGCGACCACTCCGCCAGCACGCGCGGCAGCAGTTCGTGTTCGGCATCTTTGATGCGCTCATGCAGGCTGTCGGCGGTGTCGCCAGGCAGCACGGGCACGCGGGCCTGGCCGAGGATGCGGCCGGCGTCGATCTCGGCCGTGACAAGGTGGACGCTGCAGCCGGACTCGGTCGCGCCGGCGTCGAGGGCCTGCTGCGGGGCGTTGGCGCCCTTGAACTGGGGCAGCAGCGAGGGGTGGACGTTGATGATGCGGTCGGCGAAGGCGTCGAGCACGGGCGCGCGCAGGATCTTCATGAAGCCGGCGAGCACGACCAGATCCACGTTGGCGCGGCGCAGGTGCTCGGCGATCTCCTTCTGGGCGGCATCGCCGAGGCGGCGCGGCTGCGGACCGGGGTCGACGTGACGCGCCTCGATGCCGGCGGCGCGTGCCGTCTGCAGGAAGGCGCAATCGGCCTGATCGGAGAGGGCGAGCACGACCTCGGCGTCGAGACGGCCGGCGGCGATGGCCTCGAAGATGGCCTTGAGATTGGAGCCCTGGCCGGAGCCGAGCACGCCCAGGCGCAGGCGGCGCGGGCCGCTTTCCGGAGTGGCGGCACGCTGCAGGGTGGCGGTGGTCGAGCGACCTGGGACCAGTGGCAGGATGCGGATGTCGCAGCCGGCGGCTTCGAGGGCGGCGCGTTCCTCGGGGTTGAGCGAATCGACGGTGTAATCGCCGCCTTTGGCATAGACGTGCGGGCGGATCGCCTCGATGAGGCGGGTGGCGCGCTCCTCGCTGAAGACCACGACGCCATCGACCGCGCGCAGGGCGGCGAGCACTTCGGCGCGGTCGTTCTCCGGGTTCACCGGCCGGGTCGGCCCCTTGAGGGCGCGCACGGAGGCATCGGCATTGACCGCCACCAGCAGGGCATCGCCGAGGGCGCGCGCCTGGTTGAGGTAACGCACGTGGCCGGCGTGCAGCAGATCGAAGCAGCCGTTGGTGAAGACGAGCTTGCGGCCGTGGGCGTCGAGGGCGTCGCGCAGGCGGGCGGCCTCGTCCAGGCTGAGGGGGCGGAAATCAGCGTCGCTCATGACCTCAGTCCTCGATCTCGACCCGGTAGCGTGGCAGGGAGGGGTCGACCTCGCTGCTGTAGGCGTCGATGCCGCCGGCGAGGCAGCGGGCGTTGTCGAAGCCGTGGCCGATGAAGTAGGCGACGATGTCGAGGCTGCGGCCGCCGGTGTGATCGTAGATGACCAGGGGGGCGTTTTTGTCCCAGGAGGCGAAGGCTTCCTGGATGAGTTCCTGGCTGATCAGCACGGAGCCGGGGATGTGTACCGCCTCATGTTCCTCGCGGGTGCGCGCGTCGAGCAGCCGCAGGGCCGGAGTTTCGGCACGCAGCGCGGCGAGTTCGGTGGGGGTGATCTGCAGTTTGACGTCCTCCTCGTGGCTGCTGCGGATGTGCTCGATGAGTTCGTCGACCGGGATGGCCTCGTTGCGGGCACAGAGCTGGGCGAGGGTTTCGGTCGGGCTGAAGGCGCAGGCGCTGCAGCCGCCGATGTGGTACTTGGCAAACAGCGAGCGACGGGCGCCCGGGTAGCTCTGCAGCACCTGGGCAAGCGTGGTGTCGGGCGTCAGCGGGGGGGCGTCCGGGGCGGGCATGGCGTACAGATAGCGCGGGGCGTCGATGTGGAAACTGCAAAGTTCGGGGGTGCATTCGCCGCCGGGGCGTTCTAAAGTGGCGCCGATGATTGAGCGCGAACCCCGCATTTATGTGCTGCCGACCCTGATGACGGCGGGCAACATCCTGTCTGGATTCGTCGCCATCCTGCAGATTTTCAAGGGTCGCGAAGGCCTGGTGACCGAGCACTACTACTGGGCCATCATCGCCATTCTGGCGGCCTGCCTATTCGATGTGCTCGACGGTCGTGTCGCCCGCCTCGGTGGCCAGGAATCGCCCTTCGGCCGTGAGCTGGACTCGATCGCCGACATCGTCAGCTTCGGCGTGGCGCCGGCGCTGCTGGTGCACGACATCGTCTTATCGAGCATCGAGAAGCCGGCCGGCATCGGCTGGCTGATCGCCTCGGTCTATCTCGTCTGCGGGGCGATGCGCCTCGCCCGCTTCAATTGCCTGGCGGCGGCCGATGACAAAACCGGCAGCAAGCATTTTCGCGGCTGCCCGATTCCGGCGGCGGCGGGGGTGATCGCCTCGCTCACCCTGCTCATGCTCTGGCTCGACGAGGGCAACAAGGAGATCGGGCCGTGGAAGTACGGTCTCGCCGTGCTCATGGTGCTGCTGTCGGTGCTGATGATGAGCGACCTCGAGTACCCGAGCTTCAAGTCGATCAACTGGCGCACCAGCCGCTCGCCCGCCTGGGTGCTGGCCTCGATCATCGTCATCGCCTTCACCGTGCGCAACTGGCAGTGGATGCCGTCGGTGCTTTTCGTCAGCTACCTGCTGTACGGCCTGGCCCGGCCGTGGATCTCGCGGCGCTGGCGCCAGGAGATCGAGATTGAGATCGAAAACGGTGAAACCGCCGAGGAATCCGAGGAGTCTGAGGAGCGTCGACCCGAGGGGTCGGCAGGGGACAAGGCCGCCATCCGGCCGTAAGCGCGAGAGAGACCCATCAGGATGGCGGATTTTTACCAGCACACCCAACTTCCCACTCTGCACCATCTGGCGGCGCCCGATCCGGCGGCGCGGGGGCTTGAACTCACCGAGCTGGCGCGTGAGCGACCGGTGGCCGTGCTGCTGCCGGCCCTCTTCGTCGAGACCCGGCGCCCGGCCCTGCCGTCGATCCTGGGCACGCTGGCCGAGGCCCCTTACATCAGCGAGATCGTGCTGAGCATGAACGTCATGAACTCGGCCGAGGCGGACGAAGCCGTGCGCCTGTGCGGCGAGTGGGCGGATGGCAAGCCGGTGCGCATCCTCTGGAACGACGGTCCGGCCCTGCAGGCGGCGCATCATCGGCTGGCCGAAATGGGCTGGGACGGCAGTTGCGGCGGCAAGGGGGCGAACATCTGGATGGGGCTGGCCTACCTGCAGGCCGCGGGACGGGCGCGCACCGTCATCAGTCATGACACCGACATCCTCAATTAGGATGCCTCGGTGCCGGCCCGGCTCTGCCATCCGGGGGCGCATCCGCGCATGGGCTACCGCTTTGCCAAGGGCTACTACAGCCGTGTGCGCGACCGGCTGTTCGGCCGGGTCACACGCCTGCTCGTCTTCCCGCTCATCCGCGCCTTTCAGGACGTGCTCGGACCGCAGCCTTTGCTGCAGCATTTGGAGAGTTTCCGCTACCCTCTCTCGGGCGAGTTCGCTGGCGACCTGGAAACCCTGGCAGGTTTCAGCCTGCCGTCCGCTTGGGGGCTGGAAGTGGCCATGCTTGGCGAGGCCCACCGGCGCCTGCCGCTGGAGTCGCTGTGCCAGGTCGATCTGGGGTTTCATTACGAGCATCGTCACCGCCAGTTGCTGGTGCCCGGCATCGAACACGGCCTCGTCGCCGCTGCCGCCGACGTCGCCCGCTGCCTGGCCTGGCAGATTCTCCGCGACCTGCCTGAAGCCGAGCGTGCCGCGCCGCTGCGCAAGGCGTTGAGCGTCTACCGCGAGCAGCGTGCCCCGGAATGGCTGGGCCGCTATGAGCATGTCGCCCTGCTGAATGGCTTGGTCTTTGACCGTGACGAGGAGGAGTTGGCGCTGCGGACCTTCACCGCCGCGCTCGATGCCCTGCATGCCGATGTCGACCGCGCGGGTCTGCACATGCCGGGCATGCGCCCGCCGCCGGCGCAAGCGCTGGCCGAACTGCCCGGCTTTGCCGAGCAGATTCAGGAAGCGGCGCTTTGAGACGGTTCAGTGCACCACCGCCCAGACGGCCTTGAGGTAACGGCTCTCCGGGCAGTTCGACATGACCGGGTGATCCATGCCCGGGCCGGTGCGATCGAGGATCTGCAGCTTGCGGCCCTGGCGATGGGCGGCGCCGATGACGAGTTGCTCGAAGTCCTCGGTGCTGAGCAGGCCCGAGCAGGAGCAGGAAACAAACAGGCCGCCGCGGCGCACCAGCTGCAGTGCCAGCCCGTTGAGGTCGCGGTACTTGAAAATGCCCTCCTCCTGACGGTCGCGATGGTGGATCAGCTTGGGTGGATCGAGAACGACCGTGTCCCAGAGGTCGCCGTTGCGGATCATCTGGCGCGACCAGCCGAAGGCATCGGCATGCGTCCACTGCACGCGGGTCTGGTTGAGGTTGGCATTCTGGCGTGCCTGGGCGACCGCCTTCTCGTCGAGATCGACGCCGGTGACGTCCTCGCAGCCGGCGAGCAGGCGCGCAGCGAGGGCGAAACCGCCACTGTAACAGCACAGGTCGAGCACGCGGCCGCGTGCCAGTCGGCCGAGACGCAGGCGGTTGTCGCGCTGGTCGCAGAAGAAGCCGGTCTTGTGTCCCTCGGTGAAGTTGACTTCGTACTTCGTCCCGAACTCCTGGATGG
>JAEYYS010000054.1 GCA_023428335.1 Verrucomicrobiota bacterium
GCCCAAGGTCAGTCAGCGCATCGGCTCAGGTGTCGTCCACGTGGGGCATCACTACATCCTCAGCGATCCCGGCATCGCCGAGTGCCGCGACCTGAAGACCGGCGAACTGGTCTGGAACGAGCGCCTCAAGGGCCCGGGTCCGACCGGGCAGAACTGGTCGTCGATCGTGCTCAGCGCCGACGGCCTCTGCTACGCGGTCAACCAGGGCGGCGATGCCTTTGTGTTCCGCGCCAGCCCGAAGTTCGAGCTGCTCGCCACCAATTCCATCGGCGAAAAAGTCATCGGCTCCATCGCCGTCAGCGAGGGGCGTCTGTTTCTGCGCAGTTACCGAAATTTGTGGTGCGTGGGAGGGGAATAGGAGATGGAGGGCAGAATGGCAGTCTCAGCGAACAGCAAGCATTCTCGACTCACCTCGTGGATGGGGTTGGGAGGGGTGTATCTGCTTTTGGGCGGGCTGCTCTACTGGGCGGTCACTCAGCCCCTGACGCGTTTGACCGGTACGGTGGCAGCCCTCGTCGTCTTGGGTGGGTGGTTGCCGGCCTGCCTGTATCTGCGCTGGGCGGAGATCCGTGGCAATCCGGTCTTTTGGATCAGCCATGGCTTGGCGCTGGGGTTGACCGGACTGGCGGCTCTTTTCATCTGGCCTGCGGCGGTGGAATGGAATGAGGCGGTCGAGCAAGCGGCAAGTCGCCCCAACAGCGCCCTCGGCTTCGGTGGCGCCCTGCTGATTTACCTCGTGTTGAACCAGTCCATTCACGGCATGCTGGTTCGGCTTTACTCTGGCGTGAGCGACAGCTTGGAGCGTCGGTTGGAAAAGCCTCAGCCCTCCGATCAACCAAGAGGGCGTTGAAGGATTCACCGCCGCTGGCCGGCGCGGTCGACCAGGCCCTCGTAAATGCGGCGGCGTTCGTCGAGGCCGAGGCCCTGGTTGCGCAGGCCGAGCATGCGACGGTTGATCTCTTCGCGCTGGGAGACGCTCAGGCGTGAGAGTCGCTCGACCATCTCGGGCGGCGGGGTGCGCGGGTAGCCGTCGGCGCTGAAACCCTGTCGGTAATCGACCGCGGCGCGCTGGGCCTCGCGCATCTGTGATTCGCTGAGCGGTGCCGAGTTGCCACCCGAACCGCTGCTGCTGGAACGACTGCCGGAGCTGGAACTGCGGCTGGCCGGGCGCGGCGGCGGCGACTGGTAGCGGATGCTGACGATCTCGCCCGTCTGCACGCGGATCTGGGCGGTCCAGGTCTGGCGGTTGGCGGGGTCACCGCCGACACCGACCAGTTGCCATCCCTGAAGATTCGGCGTTTTGCCGACGACTTGGGAGGCGAAGGTCTGGGTGTCGAGCAGGGTGGCGACGACCTCGTCCTCGCGATAGAGCAGACCGGTGAGGATGAGCGAATCCGACACGCCGAGCGTGCGGGTGAAGGGCGAACTGGCCAGCAGCGCGTCGTAGGCATTCGCCGCCAGCGGCTGCGGCAGATCGTCGTCGGCCAGGGCGAGACCGACACTGCCGAAGCCCGCCCAAGCGAGGTTCAGGGTGCGCCAAGAGAAAGACCGCAGCCAAGGCATCCAGTCCCTAACGCAGCGATATGGACGGGTTTGTCAGGACGAGATGATGGCTGATGGTTGATGGTTGATAGAAAAACCCCAAGCCCAGGCGGGCCGGCTCCATCAACCATCATCGATCAACTTCCTGGCTGAACCAAAGATGATGGCTGATGGTTGATCGTTGATCGAAAAACCCAAGCGGGCGCAGGGAAGCTCAAAAGACAAACTTCCGCCTTGCCCGCCGGGCCCGGCTGGGCTGGGATGGTCGGGTATGCGTTTCCTCCTCGCCTTCCTCCTCGCCACGGTCGCCCTGCGCGCCGAGTCCATCCTGCCGGCCAATGCCCGGGTCGCCATCATCGGCGACAGCATCACCGAGCAGAAGCTCTATTCCAAGTACATCGAGACCTACCTGCTGGCCTGCACGGGGCGCAGCGACATCCATGTCTTCCAGTTCGGCTGGAGCGGTGAGCGGGCCGGCGGCTTTGCGGCACGACTGGAAAACGACCTGGCGGTGTTCAAGCCGAACGTGGCCACCACCTGCTACGGCATGAACGATGGCAGCTACAAGCCCTACGCGCCGGAGATTGGCGCCGAGTACGAGAAGAACATGCGTGCGGTGCTTGCCGGTTTGAAGAAGGTCGGCGTGCAGGCGGTCGCCGTCGGTTCGCCGGGCGCGGTCGATCCCGATTTCTTCAACCGTCCCACCGTGCCGGGTGCGGTGTACAACGACAACCTCGCCCAGTTGCGCGACATCGCCCAGAAGCTGGCCCAGGAGCACGGCCTGCCCTTTGCCAATGTGCATGACACCATGCTTGGCGCCCTGCCCAAGGCGAAGGCGGCCCTCGGCAAGGACTACGCACCCTTCGGAGGCGACGGCTTCCATCCGTCGGCGGCCGGGCAACTGCTCATGGCCGAGGCCTTTCTGAAGGCGCTCGGTTTCGATGGTGATCTCGGCACAATCATGGTCGATCTGAAGGGCCTGGGCAGTGCCACCGAAGGGCACAAGCTGCTGCCGGTGAAGCTGCCGCCGGGCACGGTGCAGGTGGTCAGCACGCGCTGGCCCTTCTGCTTTGATGCCGATCCGAAAAACGCCGGCAGCACGCGCAGCATCCTGCCCTTCACCCGCTTCAACGAGGATCTCAACCGCCTGACTCTGAAGGTGAACAACCTCGACGCGGCGAAGGCCAAGGTCCGCTGGGGCGAGCAGGTGCGCGAGTTTTCGCGCGAGCAACTGCAGGCCGGCATCAATCTCGCCGCCGCGTTCGAACGCACGCCCTTCGATGGCGCCTTCGCCGGCCTGATGAACGCCGTGGCCACCAAGCAGGCCTTCGAGACCGTGCTGGTGAAAAACCTTGTCACCCACATGCGCAACCTTGGCGCCGAAGATCCCAAGGTCGCCGCCGCCTTCGCCAAGCTCAAGCAGCGTCTCGCCGCCGAGCACACCAAGCAGGATGCCAACGTCCGCAAGCAACTCCAGCCGGTCACCCACACGATTCGGATCGAACCGATCGAGTGACGGCTCTGCGAGCCATTTCAAATTTCAGATTTCAGGATCTCAGATCAGGATCTCCGATTTCAAAGGCTGAAATCGGAGATCCCCTCTGCGATCTGCGATCTGAGATCTTCCTCAGGCTCGATTGACGGCGCTGAGCACGGCCTGGATCGAGGCCAGTTCGATGTTGGTGTCGACCCCGGCACCCCAGACAACACGACCGCCGGTCTTGATCTGGATGCAGGCCAGCGCGCTGGCTTCCGTGCCCTCGCCGAGGCTCTGCTCGCGGTAGCTGGCGACCTCGAAGGCGGGCACGCCGGCGTCCTGGATCAGGGCGTTGACGAAGGCGGCGATCGGGCCGTTGCCGGTGCCGGTGACGGCGATCTCGCGACCCTCACGCACCAGGCTGCAGCGGCAGGTGAAGACACCGTTGACGCCGTCGGCATGGAAGTGATGCAGGCTGAACGGCGTCTTCCGCTCGATGTACTCCTTCCAGAACATCGACTTCAACTCGGCGGCGGTCACCTCGCGGCCGAGGTTGTCGACGATGTCGTTGGCGATCGGGCCAAACTCGCGCTGCATGTCCTTGGGCAGCTCGATGCCGAACTCGCTCTCCAGCAGGTAGGCGACCCCGCCCTTGCCGCTCTGGCTGTTGACGCGGATCACCTCGCGGTACTCGCGGCCGACATCATGCGGATCGATGGTCAGGTAGGGCACGTCCCAGATGCCGTGGTGGGTTTCGTAGCCGGCCAGGCCCTTCTTGATGGCGTCCTGATGGCTGCCGCTGAAGGCGGTGAAGACGAGTTCGCCGGCGTAGGGCTGGCGCGGCGGCACGGTCATGCCGGTGGTGCGCTCATACATGCCGATCAGGCCGTTCATGTCGGAGAAATCCAACCCAGGGGCGATGCCGTGCATGTACAGGTTCATCGCCACTTGGACGATGTCGAGGTTGCCAGTGCGCTCGCCGTTGCCGAACAGCGTGCCTTCCACCCGGTCGGCCCCGGCCAGCAGGCCCAGCTCGGTGGCGGCGGTGCCGGTGCCGCGGTCATTGTGGGTGTGCAGGCTGATGATCAGGCTGTCGCGGTTCTTGATGTGCGTGCAGATCCACTCGATCTGATCGGCGTACACGTTCGGCATGGCCACCTCGACGGTGTCCGGCAGGTTGAGGATCATCTTGCGCTCGGGCGTCGGCTGCCAGACGTCCATGACCGCCTCGCTGATCTGCTTGGCAAACTCGACCTCGGTGGCGCTGAAGCTCTCGGGCGAGTACTGCAGCACGACCTCGGTGCCGCCCGCTTCCAGCCGGTGGATGCGGTCGCGGATCATCTGCGCGCCCTTGACGGCGATCTCGATGATCTCCTCCTTCGACTTGCCAAACACATACTTGCGCTGCGCCGGCGAGGTCGAGTTGTACATGTGGATGATGACCCGGCGCGCGCCCATCAGCGATTGCACGGTCTTCTCGATCAAATCCTCGCGCGCCTGCACCAGGCACTGGATCGTCACGTCGTCGGGGATGCGCTTCTCCTCGATGAGGCGGCGGTTGAAGTTGAATTCGGTGTTGGAAGCGGCCGGGAAACCGACCTCGATCTCCTTGAAGCCGCACTTCACCAGGGCGTCGAACATCTCCAGTTTCTGCGAGACATTCATCGGCACGGCGAGCGCCTGGTTGCCGTCGCGCAGGTCAACGCTGCACCAGGCCGGGGCCTGGGTGAGCTGGCGCGTCGGCCATTGGCGGTGGGGCAGATCGACCGGCGGGAAGGGCCGGTACTTGGTGGCGGGATGCTTCAACATGGTACGAAGGGGGAACAAAGGGTGGAACTTGGCGAAGGGCCAGGAAAAACGTTCCTGGTGCCGGGCAGGGGAGTCGCAACGTGGCGACGGGGCAGGGCGAGGAAACACGGGCCGCCTACCCTAGCGTGAGTCGCAGGGCAAGCAGGGTCGGGGCCGACAGGTTCCAGTTCACGCTGGATAACTAAACCTGCCGCGCCCGGCGTGCACGGACTTTTTTGCGGCTTGCCCTCCGCCCGCCACCGGCTTAGGCCACGGGCATGGCTTTGAAGGCAATCATCCACCGTGTCGCGGTGTCGTTCTCCGACCTCGACCGCAACCACTACGCCGATCACACGCTGACCCTGGCGCGGCATCCCTCGGAGACCGAGGAACGGATGATGGTCCGCCTGCTCGCCTACGTGCTGAACGCCCCGGCCGACCCCAGCGACGGCGCGCTCGAGTTCGACAAGGACCTCTGGGAGGCCGACGCCCCCGCACTCTGTCGCCGCGATCTGACCGGCCTGCTGCTGCACTGGATCGAGCTGGGTCAGCCCGAGGAAAAACGCCTGTCGCGCGCCTGCGCCCGGGCCCGCCGCGTGACGGTTTATGCCTACGCCGCCACCGCCCCGGCCTGGTGGGCCTCGGTGGTGGGCCGGCTCGGCCGACTCCCCAATTTGGAAGTCTGGCAGTTCCCGGCAGAGCAGGTACGCGAGCTCGGCCAGCTCGCCCAGCGCTCGATGAACCTGCAGGTCACCCTCCAGGACGGCGGCCTCTGGATCGGCGAAGGCGAAAAGAGCGTCGAACTGATCCCGGTGCGGCTGAACGAGGGCTGAGCTGGGCGACCAACGTACTCCAGGGCTTCAGCCCGCGAACGGCTGTCCACCTCACGGCGGGCTGAAGCCCCGGAGTACTTTGAGGGGCCAGCTCGAGCCGTCTTCTGTAGACGCGGGCATTGACCGCGTTATCCCTGCGCGTCGCTGCCCCGCACGACCGATGAAGCCTGCGGTCGGAGATCTCGCCGTGGTTGGGTAGGAAGATGAGGAGTAGAAAAATTTTCGCGCAGCGGCTGAAGTGCAACGCACTCCCGGGCTTCAGCCCGCTGCGCCTGGCCACCTCACGACGGGCTGCTCTCTGCTCCCTGCAAGCCGGGTCGTTTTGGGTCGTTTTGGGTTGACACCCGTGGGTCGACCGACCCTAGACTGAAAATTCCCCCGGGGGATCCCTCGGGGATTTCTGATGCTGTTATGAATTTGCACGTCCGCTTCCTTCGCTTCGCCCTCGGCTGCCTGCTCCTCCTCGGCATCGTCATGCCGGCGGCTGCGGCGACCGTTGTCAGCAACCTCACCGCCGCCCAGCGTCCGGGCACGGCCTTGGTCGACATCGGGTACAACCTGCAGTCACCGGGGCACGCCGCGGTGACGGTGACCCTGGAGGCCTCCAACGATGGCGGAGCGACCTGGACATTGCCGGTCGCAACGGTGAGCGGCGACGTCGGCATCAGCGTCGCTCCCGGGACCGGCCGCGCCATCGTCTGGGATGCCGGTGCCGACTGGCCAGGCAACGTCAGCGACCAAATGCGTTTTCGAGTGACGGCCGAGGAGCAGTTCGCTCTGATTCCCGGCGGCGAGTTCACCATGGGCCGGACATCCGGGGATACCGACACCAAAGCCCCGCCGGTGACGGTCATGGTCAGCAGTTTTTACATGGCCAAGCATGAGACGACCAAGGCGCTATGGGATGAGGTGCGCACTTGGGGATTGGCGAACGGCTACACGGATCTGCCGGAGGGTGGCGGCAAGGCACCGAATCACCCGGTGCACAGCATCAGTTGGTCCGATATGGTGAAGTGGTGCAATGCCCGCAGTGAGAAGGAAGGGTTGAAAGCCTGTTATTACACGAACGCGGAACAAACCGAGGTGTATCGATTCGGGACTGTAAATATCAGCAGCAGCATGGTGAAGTGGAGCGCGAGCGGGTATCGTCTGCCAACCGAGGCAGAGTGGGAAAAGGCTGCGCGTGGGGGTGTTGCAGGAAAGCGGTTTCCATGGGGAACCGACACCATCAGCCATGACGAGGCAAACTTTAGAAATAACGCTGAGCAGCCTTATGCTTCGGGAACGACCGGGTTTCACCCCAGCTACAACGACGGTGTGGGTCCCTACACTTCGCCTGTGGGCAGCTTTGTGGCGAACGGCTACGGATTGTATGACATGGCAGGCAACGTGTGGGAGTGGTGTTGGGATTGGTACGGAGAAAGTAGCTACGTGAGTGGAGCGGCGGATCCCAGAGGGCCGGATTCGGGATCTTACAGGGTCAACCGGGGGGGGAGCTGGCTAAGCGCCGCGGATAACTGCCGCGCGTCGACTCGCAATATCAACGATCCTGGGATCAACTACGGTTTCCGCCTTGCTCGCGGAGGGCTCGGGCATGATCTGGTGGAAATTCCCGGCGGTAGTTTCACCATGGGCCGCACCAGTGGCGATGCGGACAGCAATGCCCCGCCGGTGACGGTCACGGTGACAGGTTTTCAGTTACAGGTGACGGAGACAACGAAGGCCGAGTGGGATGCGGTCAGGACCTGGGGATTGGCTCATGGCTACAACGACTTGGCGGAAGGCGGCGCCAAGGGGGCTGACCACTCGGTGCATTCGGTGAACTGGTTCGATGCGGTGAAGTGGTGCAACGCCCGCAGTGAGATGGAGGGGTGGACGCCTTGTTACACGCTGATGGGTGAGGTGATGCGCACGGGGACAGCCGTGCCCGATGTCGATTGGACGGCCAACGGCTACCGCCTGCCCACCGAGGCGGAGTGGGAGAGGGCCGCCCGGGGTGGCGTCGAAGGGAGGCGTTTTCCCTGGGGCGACACGATCGGGCACGGTGAGGCGAACTTCCGCGGCAATGGCACGGCATGGAGCTACGACACTACCGGGTACGCGAGCAACACTTTCCACCCGGCTTTCAATGACGGTGTCCAGCCTTACACCAGTCCTGTGCGCAGTTTTACTCCCAATGGCTACGGTCTCTATGACATGGCCGGGAACGTCTGGGAAATCTGCTGGGATTGGTACGCCGCGGGTTATGACTCGGAGGGAACTGTCGATCCTAGAGGCCCAGAAAGTGGCACCAACCGTGTGTTTCGAGGCGGAGCTTGGAATGCCAACGCCAACTACGCCCGCAGCGGTGCACGTGGCTTCAACAGTCCCGAAGTTCTCGTCAACAGTCACGGTCTGCGCCCCGCGCGGAACATCATCGAGCCAGTGGAATCCCTGATGACCACCGAGAACGGAGTGCTCGACTCCCACATCCCTCAAACCCTCAGCTTCGCGCCGATCCCCGACCAACTGACTACGGCTTCCCTCCCGCTCGTTGCCACCGGCGGCGAGTCCGGCAACCCGGTGACGTTTGTCGTCACCGAGGGGCCGGCGGTGATCACGGACCATGTGCTGACCTTCACGGGCGCCGGTTCGGTGACGATCACGGCTTCCCAGGCAGGCGGCGGGTTTTATCTGCCGGCCGAGGACGTGAGCCGCACCTTCAACGTCACCAAGGCCGTGGCGGCGGTGACGTTTGCCGATCGCCTGCACGTCGACGACGGCACGCCCCGCCCCGTGAGCTTCACCACCGATCCGGCCGACCTGCCTTTTGCTCTGTTGTATGACGACTCTGCCACGGTGCCCTCCATGCCGGGGCAGTATGCCGTCGCCGCCAGCCTCGACGATCCGATCTACGCGGGCAGCGGTAGCACCACCCTGACCGTGCTCGGCCTGAGCGGGCGCGGCCAGCGCCTCAGCAGCGGTAGCACTGTGCCGCAGGCGGCGAATGGCACGGACTTCGGCCCCGTGCTGCCGGGTCGGGTCGCCACCCAGACGTTCACCCTCCACAATCCCGGGCCGGTCCCGGTCGCTTTGACCGGTGAACCGCGCGCCGAACTGCTCGGCGATCACGCCGGCGATTTCCAGATCACCCAGCCGCCGGCCGCTGAAATTCCCGCCGGCGGCAGCGTCAGTTTGGAAGTCCGTTTCGCTCCCACCCAACCCGGTGCCCGGCAGGCGGTGGTGCGAATCGCCTGCGACGCCCTCGCCAACGGTCCGATCACTTTCGTGATCGGCGGTCACGGCGCGCTGCCGAGCCTGCTGCCGCAAACCATCGCCTTCCCCCTGCCGGCTTCGGTCTTCCTCAGCCAGGGGCCGCTGCCGGTGGTTGCCAGCGCTTCTTCCGGCCTGCCGGTGACGGTGACGGTCCTGTCCGGCCCGGCGACCCTGGAAGACGGTCTGCTCCTGCTCACCGGTCCTGGCAAGGTGAAGGTCGAAGCGCGGCAGGCGGGCGGCGGCAACTTCGCGGCCGCCAAACCGGTGGTGCGCACCCTGACCGTCAAGGCCGATCCGACCGGCCTGACGCTGGCGGACCTGACCCAGACCTACACCGGCACTCCGCGCCCCATCACCGTGCTCGGCACCGAGGAGGAGGCGACCGTGACTTATTTCATCGACAAGCAGCCGAGTGAGACCGCGCCGACGCATGCTGGCAGCTACCCGGTGACGGTGGTGGCGGGCGGGGTCACGAAGAAAGGCAAGCTGGTCATCACTCGCGCGCCGCTCATCGTTCAAGTCCAGGACCAGCGGCGGCTGATCGGCCAGGCGAACCCCGAGCTGACCGTGGTCCTGAGCGGCTTCGTCGCTGGCGACACCCAGGAAAGCGTGCTGTTCCGTCCAATCAGCGTGACCACGAAGGCCAAACCGACCAGCCCTCCCGGGATCTACCCGATCACCAGCAGCGGCGGCGCGGCGCTCGACTACACCCTGCTGCACCGGCCGGGCACCCTCGTCGTCGAGGGCCACGTGGGCCACTTCGAAGCCCTGCTGCGCGACCCCGACAGCGGCGAGCCGGTCGGTCTGCTGAAACTCACCGTGCCGACGAGCGGTCGCAGTGGTTCAGCCAGCCTGTTACTGGGCGAACAGGCCAAGCCGCTGGCCCTGGCCGGTCCTCTGGGGGTCGATGAAGCTACGCGCGCGGCCAGCGGCCAGTGGACTCGCACCGTCACGACGAAGCAGGGTGGCACCGGCGAACCGCTCACCGACCTCTACGAACTGAATTTCATCCTGAGTCCGTTCGGCGAACTGCAGGTCGAGGTGGAGAAGAACGATCAGCTTATGGCGCAGGCCGACGATGGCGCGCGACTGCGCGAAATCGTCAAGGGCGAGACCGTGCCGCAGGCGGGCGCCTACACCGCCGTGCTGGAGCCGGCCGAGCAGGCGGAGGCGCCGTCGGCCCCCGGTTGGGCGACCGCGAAGATCGAGGCGAATGGGCGGCTGCAGATGACCGGCCGGCTTGGCGATGGCACCGGCTTCACCGCCAGTCTGCCGGTGGATTTGCGCGGCGAGTACCGACTCTTCGCGCAGCCTTACAAACGCGCCGGTGCGCATCTGGGCGGCGCCTGGAGTTTGCAGGAGCATCCGGAGGTCGCGCAGACCTGGCAGGCGCGCGAGGTGGCCTTGACCTGGGTCAAGGGGGATCACGCCAAGGACCCGGGCTACCGCGCCGGGTTCGGTCCGCTGGTGGTGGGCCTGGAGATGGATGCCTGGCTGCCGGCCAACAAGATGACGACTCTGGCACAGCGGCTGGGAGCGGAGCAGTTCGGGGTGAGCTACGATGCCACGGGCAGCCCGTCCGAGGCGCAGTTGCCGAATGCGGTGGCGCTCGACCGCAGCAACCGCCTGCTGGTGCTGGCACCGGTGACGAATCCGCCGAACCTGCGCAAGTGGAGCGCCAAGGTCAACCCGGCGACCGGATCCTTCACCGGCAGCTTTGAACTGCTCGACGTCACCCAGAAACGCAAGGTGACCTTCAGCGGCGTGCTGCGCCAGGCGGCCGATGCCGAAGGCGACGGCCTGCAGGGCCGCGGCCACTTCCTGCTGCCACCGCTCAAGGGTGCGGACACCACGGAGACTCCGACGGGAAGGCTGGAGTTCCGGCGGGACCTGTAGACCCGGGCATTGACCGCGCGGATCCCTGCGGGTCGCTGCCCCTCACGACTGAGCAAGCCTGCGGTCGGAGATCTCGCAGCGGTTGGGTAGGAAGAGGAAGGGTAGAAAAATTTGGGCGCAGCGGCTGAGGGCCAAAGTACTTCCCGGGCTTCAGCCCGCCAAGGCCTGGCCGCCTCGCGACGGGCTGAAGCCCAGGAGTACTCTGGCTGCCCGCCAGAGTCCCTCAGGTCCAGGCTCGGCGCCCTCCGCTATTTTCAGCCTGCAC
>JAEYYS010000057.1 GCA_023428335.1 Verrucomicrobiota bacterium
CGCGCGCCGCGGAACGCCCCCAACGTGCTCTTCATCCTCGCCGATGACCTGCGCGACTGGGTCGGCTGGATGGGCGGGCATCCGCAGGCGCAGACGCCGAACATGGACCGGCTCGCCCGTCGCGGCATGCGCTTCAGCAACGCGCACTGCAGCTTCGCCCTCTGCAATCCCTCGCGCACCAGCCTCATGACTGGCCTGCTGCCCTCCACCAGCGGCGTCTTCGGCAACGAGCAGGACTGGCGGCGCAGCGTCCAACTCACCGGCAAGGCCACCCTGCCCGAGCACCTGCGCGGGCTCGGCTTTCTCACCGCTGGCGCCGGCAAGATCTTCCACGCCAACCACGGCGGCCCGGACTCGCGCCTCACCGGCTGGCACGGCGGTCGCCGCGGCTTCGAGCAGGACGCCGCCTGGGATCAGCGCTTCCCCGACCCCGGCCTCCAGATCCCCGAGCTGCCGGTGCCCACCGGCCAGAACTTCAACGGCCTCGACATCTGGCACTGGGACTGGGGCGCGCTCGACCTGCCCGACGTGCTCACCGAGGACGGCGCCGTCGTCCAGTGGGCCGGCGACTTCCTCCGCCGCCGGCAGGACCGACCCTTCTTCCTCGCCGTCGGTCTGTACAAACCGCACTCGCCCTGGTACGTGCCGCGCGAGTACTTCGACCGTATCCCGCTCGAAAGCATCGTCCTGCCCGAGGTGCGGGAAAACGACCTCGACGACCTGCCCGCCTCCGCCCGCGCCCATGCCAAACCCGGCAGCCACCACGACCGCCTGCTCGCCACCGGCAAGTGGCGCGAGGCCGTGCAGGCCTACCTCGCCAGCATCGCCTTCTGCGACGCCATGCTCGGTCGCCTGCTCGAGGCCCTCGACGCCGGCCCGCATGCCGACAACACCATCGTCGTCTTCACCTCCGACCACGGCTGGTACCTGGGCGAAAAACAGATGTGGCACAAAGGCCGCCTGTGGGAGGAAGCCACCCACGTGCCGCTGACGATCCACGCCCCCGGCCTCACCCAGCCCGACAGCGCCAGCGCCGAGGCCGTGTCGCTGCTCGACCTCTACCCCACCGTCTGCGACCTGCTCAAGATCGCCAAGCCCGCCCACCTCGACGGCGAAAGCCTGCTACCCCTGCTCAAGGATCCGCAGGCGCGGCGTCAGCGACCCGCCCTCACCACGATGGGCGGCGGCGACCGCGCCGGTTATGCCGCGCGTGACCGACGCTGGCGCTACCTCCGCTACGCCGACGGCGGCGAAGAACTCTACGATCACGACAGCGACCCGCACGAGTGGGTCAACCTCGCCGACCGACCCGAGCACGCCGCCCTCAAACAGGCGCTCGCCGCGCACTTCCCCCAAGAATTCAAGCGCGCCAGTCGCCCCGCCAGCGAGGTCGTGCCCCCACCGAGCGACGACGGCGCCCAGCACCTCAGCCTTCAGGTTGGCGACGAACTCAGCGCCGACGAAGCCCCCAGGCTCACCGGCCGCGGCTTCTTCCTCGATGCCGCCTTCCACTTCGATCCCGACGTCGATGGCGGCAGCACCCTCATCGCCCAGGGCGACCGCCAGCTCGGCTGGGCCCTGCACTACGTCGCCGGCCGCCCCACCCTCACCGTCTTCCACCAGGGCGAAGCCACCGCCATCCAAGCCAGCCCATCTGACACTGGCCCCTGCCACTTGCGCGCCTCCCTCGATGGCGACGGCCTGCTCTCGCTCGCCGAACCCGGCCGCAGCGAAGTCCTCGGCCTCGCCCCCTTCACCGGCGGCTTCCCCGCCGACCCCAAGACCGGCCTCGTCGTCGGCCAAAGCTTCGGCATCCTGTCCGTCGCCGCCTTTCCCAACAGCCCCCCCTTCGATGGTGCCGTTCAGCGGCTCCGGCTGACTCTGCTGCCGGCGGTGAAGGAGTGAGGGGAGCGAGTACTCCAGGGATTTAGCCCGTTGCTATGGTAACGCGGCATCAAGGCCAAGCCTGAAGAGGAACGACTCGGATTCAAGACACCCAACGAGGTCTATTACTCAAGCCGAGTTGTCGCACTTCAATGTTGAAAGTATTCTTGGTTGTTTGGTCGGAATCGGTCATGGTTCCTTGTAGTCTGGGGCAATGATGATGGTTCCACTCAAACCTGGAAGGTCTCTGCTGGCGTCACTCAGGTGGGGCGCTTCAATCTTCTTCATCTCAATAGTCCCCTTCCAAAAGGCTCTGCGCAGCTCGTATTCCTTGGAGACTTGCTTTTGAACTCTTTCGACTAGCGTGGCGAAGTCAGAGATTCGCGAGCCGTCTTCGTTATACATGAACTTCACTGGCGCACCTAAATCATAGGCCTCCAACTGGCCAAAGCGGTGAGAAAGGAAGATGTAGCGGCCGTCCAACTCGCGAAAAGTGTTCTCTGCTATCTTAGCGAATATGAGCAGTCTCCGACCTACATTCTCTGGCTTTGAAAGACCCATCGGGTCCTTCTCGCGGTATGCCCAGATCGTCACCTCGTCCTCATCAGAAACTGATCCCTTGAGAACTTTCGCGACTCGCACTCGGACTCTGGTGAAGAAGGTGTCACCAGCATAAAAGCTCACCGAGCCAGAAACGACCGAAGCCTCGACGATAAGGTCTGCATCATGGGAAATCCACTCTGGAGTGTATCCGGTCAGAATCCTGGCCTGAGCGTCGAGACCGAAAAAAAACCACGCAGCTAGTAGAACTATGATGAGCGGTTTCATGGTTTAGGCGAACAGTCTAATTCAGCCACGCATTGCCTCAACTTGTTCTGGCAGCGCGCGGCTTTCCACGCACAAAAGCCGCCCCAAAGGTCAGACGTCGTTTCTGCAAGGCTGGCATGGCCAAAGGCTCTTCGACACGGACTGTCCCGTCAAGAAAAAGACGCGCCACCGGTCGGAACTTGGGCCGCGCACACCGGACTCAAGCCGGCCACACCTCCCCAACCCGCCGGCGACCCGCCGCGAACCGCGACGCGGTTCCGGCTTGCAGCCCAGGCGTGGACGCGTCGCGGCCTCGCCTGGGTCCTGCGCCCGCCCCACACCGTTTCCCGCAGCGGACCCCAACGGGGTCCCGTCAGGGGGAGGCGACACGTTCCCATGCGACGGAACCCCTGCAGGGTTCGCGGTTCACCGGATCGGGGGTCGCTCGACACCCCAGGGAAGCACTCGCTGCGCTCGGCATCCCTGGGCTGCATGCCGCAAGCCCGGCGGGCTTGTCCTGTGACAGCACGGCGCCCCACCAGGCCCTTGGGGCGATCTCAGATCCCAAATTTCAAATTGCAGATCCCAGACGGGACCCTGCGGGGTCGATGCCCCCGCCTACAGCAGAAGCCACGGCGCCGACGCAGCGGCGCCCTACCAGGACGCGCTGCGCCGCGTCCGACTTCCCGGCTCCCTTCGTGGTTTCAAAGCCTGGCCCCAGAAGAAGCGGAATGTCCGCGCTCCCCTCGCCTCTGACATCTGCGGTTCCCCTTCTGTGGGTGGCCCCCTTCTGGATCAGCGTCAAATCAGCGTCCCATCAGCGGTTCACCCTTCTGCCTCCTCAGAAGAAGCGGACAAGAGTGTCCGCGCTCCTCTCCAGGCGCCCCCTGCCTCAGCTCCATCAACCATCAACAATCCGCCATCAACTCCCCACCCTCTGTGAAATCTGCGGACCTTCCGTCCTTTCCGTGTCTTCCGCAGGCCACTTCGGCGGCCTGGTCTGCGGATCACGGGCGACGCCAAGGCGGTTTGACGGGGCGGCTTCCCCGGGCTTGGGTGCGGGACCATGGCGCAGGACTTCATCCGGGTGCGCGGGGCCCGGCAGCACAACCTGAAAAACCTCGATCTGGACCTCCCGCGCCAGCAGTTGGTCGTGCTCACCGGGGTCAGCGGCAGCGGCAAGTCGTCGCTCGCCTTCGACACGCTCTATGCCGAGGGCCAGCGCCGTTACGTGCAGAGCCTGTCAGCCTACGCGCGGCAGTTCCTCGACCAACTCGAGAAACCCGACGTCGATTTCATCGAGGGGCTGTCGCCGGCGGTCGCCATCGAGCAGGCGCACAGTGCGCCCAACCCGCGCAGCACGATCGCCACGGTGACGGAGATCTACGACTACCTGCGCGTGCTGTTCGCGGTGGCGGGTCATCCCCACGATCCGGACACGGGCGAGGCGCTGCACAAGACGACGCCGGCGGAGATGGGCGAACGCCTGCTCGCGCTCGGCGAGGGCACGCGCCTGGTGGTGCTCGCACCGCAACCGCCGGCCGATGCCGCGGCGCTGCGCCAGCTTCTGGAAAAGCTGCGTCGCCAGGGTTTTGTGCGTGTGCGGCTGGATGGCGAGATTGTCGAACTCGAGGAAGACCTGCAGCCGCCGGCGGCATCGTCGGTGGAGGTGGTCGTGGACCGCCTGGTGCTGCGCGAGGGGGTGAAGCCGCGGCTGATGGAATCGATCGAAACCGCCCTGCGCTGGAATGCCGATGAGGTGCGCTTTCTGGTGAACCCGGGCGATGACGAGCAGGTGCTCGCCTTCACCACGGCCTACACGAACCCGCAGACGGGTTACAGCATTGGGCGGCTCACCCCGCAGCACTTTTCCTTCAACACCCGCCTCGGTGCCTGCCCGTGCTGCGAGGGGGTGGGCACGCTGCTGGCGCCGGATCCGGGCCTGATCGTGCCGGAGGTGGAGAAGTCGCTCAAGGATGGTGCGGTGAAGACCTGGTGGTCGCGCAACCCAAAGCTGAAGGCGGTGCATCAGCGCAGTCTGGAGGCGCTGGCCAAGCACTTCGGCGCGCGGCTGGACGTGCCTTACCGCGAGCTGCCGCAGGCGTTCAAGGATGCGCTCCTGCATGGCACCGGACGAGAGGCCATTGCCACCGGCTGGGCCGCGTCCGGCAACAAGCGCAGCGTCGCCAAACCCTACGAGGGCCTGCTCCATGAGGCGCGTCGCCTGCACGCGAATGCGGAGAGCGATACCCTGCGCGCGCAGGTGGCCCGCTACATGAATCCCCTGCCCTGTCCGGACTGCGAGGGCCGCCGCCTGCGCCGCGAGATCCTGGCGGTGACGCTGACTTCCAAACACCGGGCCGACGGCGCGGCGCTGTCGATCCATGGCTTCTGCGCGCTCGCCGTGCGCGAGGCCCTGGCCTGGATGCGCGGCCTGGCGATGACCGAGCATGAGGCGGGTTATGTCACCGACCTGCAGAAGGAGGTGCTGAAGCGACTGGAGTTCCTCGATCAGGTCGGTCTTGGCTACCTGACGCTCGACCGCGAAAGCGGCACGCTCTCCGGTGGCGAAACCCAGCGCATCCGTCTCGCCAGCCAGATCGGCGCCGGTTTGGCCGGCGTGCTCTATGTGCTCGATGAACCCAGCGTCGGGCTGCACCCGGCCGACACGGAACGCCTGATCGCCACGCTCCAGCACCTGCGCGATCTCGGCAACACGGTGCTCGTCGTCGAGCATGACGAGGCGATGATCCGCGCCGCCGACCATGTCATCGAACTCGGCCCGGCCGCCGGCGAACTCGGCGGTCGCCTGATCGCCCAGGGCAAACCCGCCGACCTCGCCGCCAACACCGCCCGCCTGACCGGCGCCG
>JAEYYS010000066.1 GCA_023428335.1 Verrucomicrobiota bacterium
GCCCAAGGGTTTCCGCTTCTGATCGCCTTGCCGGCCGCGGCCGGCGCGTCCATGATGCGCGATGCTGGAAAGCCTCCTCCACGTCCTCGCCTCCGAATCCCCGCGCTCTGGCCTGACCGTGCGCGGCTGGGTGCGCACCAAGCGCGAATCCAAGTCCTGCGCCTTCCTGGAGCTGACCGACGGCTCCTGCTTCCGCGGCCTGCAGGTCGTGGTCGATGCCGCCCTGCCATCGGCGGAGTTGCTGCCGCAAGTCCTCACCGGGGCCTCGGTCGAGGTCATCGGCGATCTCGTCGCCTCGCCGGCCCCCGGCCAGAAGTGGGAGTTGCAGGCGGCGGAACTGCGCCTGCTCGGCATCGCCGACGCCAGCTATCCGCTGCAGAAAAAAGGTCACACGCCCGAGTTCCTGCGCACCCTTGCGCACCTGCGCCCGCGCACGAACCTGTTCGGCAATGTCTTCCGCGTGCGCAGCCGCATGGCCTTCGCCATCCACCGGTTTTTCCAGGAGCGCGGCTTCTTCCACGTCCACACGCCGGTCATCACCTCGAACGACTGCGATGGCGCGGGCGAGATGTTCCGGGTCACCACCCTCAAGCCCGGTTCGAACGCGCCGGCGAGCGAGGATTTCTTCGGCCGGCCCACCCATCTCACCGTCAGCGGCCAGCTGCAGGGCGAGGCCTTTGCCTGCGCGCTCGGCAAGATCTACACCTTCGGGCCAACCTTCCGCGCCGAGAACAGCAACACCGCCCGCCACGCGGCGGAGTTCTGGATGATCGAGCCCGAGATCGCCTTCTGCGATCTCGCTGCCGACATGACCCTGGCTGAGGAGAATGTCCGCTATCTGGTGCGCGCCATGCTGGAGGAATGCGGCGAGGAGCTGGAGTTCTTCAACCGCCTCGTCGACAAGGGCCTGGAGGCGCGCCTGCGCCAGACCCTCGACCAACCCTTCGAACGGATTTCCTACAGCGAAGCGGTCGATCTGCTGCTGAACTCGGGCCGCAGCTTCGAGCATCCGGTGGTCTGGGGCGAGGGCCTGCAGACCGAGCACGAACGCTACCTCGCCGAGGAGCATGTGCGCGGGCCGGTCACCATCTTCAATTACCCGAAGGCGATCAAACCCTTCTACATGCGCCAGAATGAGGACGGTCGCACGGTGGCGGCCATGGATCTGCTGGTGCCCGGCATCGGCGAGATCATTGGTGGCAGCCAGCGCGAGGAACGGCTCGATGTCCTGCTCGAAGCGATGCACGCCCACGGCCTCAGCGAAGACGATTACGGCTGGTACCTCGACCTGCGCCGTTACGGCAGTGTGCCGCATGCCGGTTACGGCATGGGCTTCGAGCGCCTGCTCATGTTCGTCACCGGGGTGAGCAATATCCGCGATGTCATCCCCTTTGCGCGCACCCCCGGTCATGCGGAGTATTGAGACCGTCATGATCGTGTTTCGCGCCCTCGTTCTGCCAGCCCTGCTGGCTTTAGCACCAGTCCTTTCCGCCCAGACCGGCCTGAAGCTCGCGCTGGTGCCCGAGTCCACCGCCATCGTGCCGGGCGCGACCTTTCGCGTCGGCCTGCTGCTGCAGCCCGAGCCGGGCTGGCATACCTACTGGAAGCAGCCGGGCATCGTCGGCGTGCCGACCCAGATCGACTGGCAACTGCCCGCAGGGTTCACGGCCGGTGAACTCGAGTATCCGGGGCCGGAGCCGGTGCTCATGTTTCACATCAAGGCTCAGGGGTACCGGCGCGAGGTGCTGCTGCAGACGCAGATCAGCGCGCCCGCCGACCTCAAGCCCGGCACGGAAATCGCCCTGCGCGGTCGCGCCACCTGGATGTGCTGCGGCAACACCTGCCACCCGGGCAGCTTGGTGCTGGAGCTGAAGCTGCCGGTCGCCGCCAGCAGCACGCCCGATCCGCGCTGGGCGCCGGTTTTCGAGCGCGAGCGCCAGGCCTACTCGCGGCAGAGCGACGCCTGGCAGGCGCAGGCGGAGGAAACGGGCATGCAGGTCACCCTGACCCTGCGACCCGCGGGTGCCACAGCGCGGGCGCTGACGGCCGATGAACTTGCCGGCCTGCGTTTTTACACCGAGGACGGCTGGATCAACAGCGACGAGGATCAAACGCTGGAACTCGGTCCGGACGGCGCCCTGCGGGTGGGGCTGACCCGTGCCGAGGTGTTTCTGGGACAGGGCACACCGGAGCGGTTGTTCGGTGTTCTGCGTCGTCCCGGCGGCTGGCTGGCCGGCGAAACCTGGCCCTGCCTGCGCTTCGCCCCCAAGATTCGCCGCGCTGAGCCGTTAAAAGAGCCGCAGTCCCGCCATTGAATTGTTTGAACCCGGGACTAGGTTCCCCCCACCATGAAAGGCATCCTTGTCCTCATTCTTGCCGCTGCCGTCGGCTACGTCGCCTACCAGCACGTCTATCCCATTGTCAGCGAGGCGCTGAAATTTGAGAAGCACCAGCCCAAACCGGTCGAGGTCGCCGTGGTCGCCCCCGCACCGCCGAAGCCTGAGGTCAAGGTCGAGGCCCCCAAGCCTGCGCCGGAGCCGGAGATGAAGCCCGAGCCGAAGCCGGCCCCGGCCATGCCCGCCATCCCCGAGCCGCCCAAGCCCGAGCCGGTCAAACCGAAGGAAGGCGAATTCGTTGCCCCGGTCTTCCCGCCGATCGAAGAGGCGGTGAAAAACTGGACCGCCATCCCGCCGAGCGCCTTCCCGCGTCAGGTCAAGCTCAAGCGCGACCTGCAACTGCAGATGAAGATCGGCAATTCGACCGCCGCCACTCAGGTCAAGGCCGGTGGCTCGATCTACGCGGTCGGTCAGGAAGGCACGGACCTGCTGGTCTCACCGACCGATACCTCGCCGATGCGCGGCAAGGTCGGCATTGATGACACTGATCTCAAGGAGGTGCTGACCGAGGTCTATGAGCGCTGGAAGGTGGCGCGCACCGAGACCCTGCGTCGCGCCCACGAATTCAAGCTCGCCGCCGCCGAGCGCGCCAAGAATGCCCCGGCGCCATCCGCTGGCGCCACCGCCAGCAACGACCAGCCTGCGCGCGATGCCGACGGCACTTACCCCCTGCTGGTCGCCAGCATGAAGTCGGGCCAGGTCACTGAGATCAAGACCGACAACATCAAGGAGTGGGGCGAGCCGCAGCTCGTCGACGGCGCTTGGACGGTCATCGTCAAGTACGAGACCCAGACCATGTTCGGCAAGTTCGAGACCGAGGCCCAGGCGACGATCAAGAACGGTCGCGTCGAGAAGTGGATCTACACCGGTTCCGGTGAAGTGGTGCCGTAACCGGCTCCGCAGGAATAGCCCCCCTTGAAAGCCTTGCTCGACAAGCTTGAAACCCGCTTCGGCCGCTTCGCCGTGCCGGGCTGCGTCCAACTCATCGCCACACTGCAGCTCGTGGCGCTGGTCGTCTTCGCCCTGCTGCCGCCCGACACCCGTCAGCCCTACGAGGACTTCCTGACCCTCAATCCCGCCCAGGTCCTGGAGGGGCAGATCTGGCGCCTGCTCACCTTCGCGGTCATCCCCGCCAGCAACCTGTTCTTCGCCGTCATCACCGCCCTCTTCCTGATGTGGCTTGGGCGCGGTCTCGATGAGGCCTGGGGCGCCTTCCGGGTCAATCTCTACGTGCTCGGTGGCATGCTGGCCATTGCGCTTGGCACCCTGCTGTTCGGCTACACGGCCGACGGCTACTGGCTGCAGATGAGCCTGCTGTTCGCCTTTGCCACGATCTATCCAAACGAGGAGATCCTGCTGTTCTTCGTTCTGCCGGTGAAGATCAAATGGCTGGCGATCTTCTCCGCCGGCATGCTCGGCCTCATGGTCCTGTCCTCGCCGGTGGCAATCATCCCGATCTTTTTCGCCCTGCTCAACTACGCCCTCGTCTTTGCGCCCGCTTTCCTGCGTGGCCGGATGCACGCAGCCCGCATCGCCGGCCGGCGCTCCCGCTACGACCAGGCCGCCGGCGGCGCCGCCGAGTTCTTCCACCAGTGCCAACGCTGCGGCAAGACCGAGGTCGATGATCCCAGTCTGCACTTCCGTGTCACCGATGAGGGCGACGAAATCTGCTCGGCCTGCCGGCGCTGAGTGGTGCGCAAGCCGCGCTTGCCTTCGCGTCGGCCGATGACATCTTGAGCCACCCCCACCATGCGCTGCCCCAAATGCGGAAGCTCCCAGGACAAGGTCATTGACTCACGCGAGGCGCGCGAGGGTCATGCCATCCGTCGCCGTCGCGAGTGCATGAAGTGCGGCTTCCGCTTCACCACGTACGAAATCGTCGAACGCGAGGAACTGCGCGTGGTCAAGCGCAACGGCGCCCGCCAGCCCTTCAATCGCGACAAGCTCATGTCGGGCCTGGTCAAGGCCTGCGAAAAACGCCCGGTCAACATGGAGCAGCTCGAGCAGATCGCCGATGACATCGCCGGCGAGCTTGAGGAGGAGGGCTATCGCGAGATTCCCTCGACCGTCATCGGCGCCAAGGTCATGCAGCGCCTCGAGCGCATCGACCACGTCGCCTACGTTCGCTATGCCTCGGTGTACCGCCAGTTCGAGGACGTCGGCGAGTTCATCAATGAGATCAAGGGGCTCGACCAGCGCCGTGGTGGCGACGCCGGTCAGTTCGACCTTTTCGGCTGAGCCACGCCCTTTCTGCTTGGCACTCCGCCCGCTCGCAGGCATGCTTTTCTGCGCCATGAACCGTCTGTCCGCCCTTTTGCTGTCCCTGGCCCTGTGGGGCTCCGGTCTGTCCGCCCAGGAAAGCGTGGCGCGCCCGCTCGATGCCCTCGTCACCGGCGAGGCCGCCTGGGCCTGGAGCACCGCGCAGTTCGAGCAGCAGTTCCAGTCGCTGCGTTTCGACTGGCTTTCCGACAAGAAGGATCAGGCGCGCTTCTTCGGCCCCGGCCTCAGCCTCTGGCAGGGCAGTGTGCCCCTCAAGGAAGCCATCGTCGAGTTCTCCGCCGAGGGCAGGCCGGCCCGACTGAATTTCTCGATCTACAACCGCGGCGATGCCGAGGCCCTCATTGTCAAGCGCGAGCAGTTTGAGGCGAGGTTGCAGGAACTGCGCGACCTGCTCAGCCGCCAGCTCGGCGTTCAGCCGGTCGAACGCGGCAAGGACAAAAACAGCGCGGTCGCCGCCGAGGGCCTGGTCTGGAGCCGGCCGCCGAGCGCCTTTCTCCTGGAGTACAGCTTCCAGCGCGAGGTGAAGAGCCGCGACATTCCTTTCCAGGCCGAATTCATCCGTCTGCGTGTCGCCCCGGTCGGCGGTGCCACTTCGGCCGTCGTCGCCACCGCCAATGCCACCATGCCGGTCGGCCGCAGCAGCCTCACGTCCAACGTCACCCGCGCCGACAACGGCGATGTCGTCATCAGCGGCGTACCCATGGTCGATCAGGGCCCCAAGGGCTACTGCGCGGTCGCCACCGCCGAGCGCGTCTTCAAATACTACGGCCTGCCGGTCGACCAGCACGAGATGGCCCAGATCGCCGGCAGCAGTTCCGACGGCGGCACCAGCCCCGACAAGATGTACGCCGCCCTCAACAAGCTCGAAGGCCGGCTCGGCGTCAGCGTCCGCGTCATCGAGGACTGGGATTTCCGCAAGTTCATGGACCGCGTCGCCGACTACAATCGCGAGGCGAAGAAGGCGAAAAAACCCGAAGTCGATGCCAGCCCGCGCAACGGTGTCATCTACATCGATGAGATCGTCGGCAAGATGGACGGTGAAGTCCTGCGCACGGCGCGCACCGAGCGCGACCGCTCCGGTTTCGGCAAGTTCCAGCGCACCCTCGCCAGCCTGGTCGACCAGGGCATCCCGATCATGTGGAGCGTCTCGCTCGGCCTACTGCCCGAACCGGAAATTCCCCAGGCCAGCGGCGGTCACATGCGCCTGCTCATCGGTTACAACGCCAAGACGAACGAGGCGCTGTTCTCCGATTCCTGGGGTGCCGACCACGCCCTCAAGCGCATGCCGCTGGCCAACGCCTACGCCATCACCAACGGCCTCTACTACATGCAGCCGCGCGCCAAGTGACGGCGCCACTCCCGCTTTGATCATGTCCGACAAGACCCTGTTCCAGAAAATCCTCGACCGCGAGATCCCGGCCCCGCTCATTTACGAGGACGACCTCGTCGCCTCCTTCCACGACATCGCCCCGCAGGCGCCCGTGCACGTGCTTATCGTGCCGAAAAAGCCCATCCCGCGGGTGGGGGCCGCCGAACCGGGCGACCGCGACGCGCTCGGCGCCCTGCTGCTCGCCGCCGGCCGCATCGCCGAGCAGCTCGGCGTCAAGGACAGCGGTTTCCGCCTCGTCATCAACCACGGCCCCGATGCCGGGGAGACGGTGCCGCACCTGCACGTGCACCTGCTCGGCGGTCGCGACCTCGCCTGGCCGCCCGGCTGAAAAAAGTGCCGGCCCGTGCAACTTCGCCGCGCCGGCGCGGTTACAGGCATTGTCATGGACCCCATCCCCCCCAACGATCCGCTCTGGAAGCTGCTCGGACAGAGCCGGCGGGTCGAGGTGCGCCCGAACTTCACCCAGAACGTCCTGCGCGCCGCCCGCCAGACCCCGCAGGAACGCGGCTGGTTCGCCCGCCTGCGCACCTGGGCGACCGCCCCGGAGCGTCCCGGCCTCGCCTGGGCCGTCGCCGCCGCCGTGGCCCTGGCCGCAGGTCTGGTGCTGATGCAGCCCGGCGGTTCAGCCCCCGAAGTCGCCCGGCAGCCGGTCGAAGTGCCGGCCCTGCTGCTGGAAACGGATTTCCCGCTGGTCGACGGCTACGACACCCAGTGGCAGAACCTCGAACAGATGGGTGACCTGCTCGCCGTCCAGGACAGCGCCCTGCTCACCGATCGCGAGATTCACCTGCTGCTGTACTGAGGTGGGGAGAGTGGCGAGTTCGGCGGGATCTGAGATCTGAAATTTGCGATCTGAGATCCTTTTCCCTCGCAATGCCAGGGCGAGGTGTGGCGTAGTCGTTCGATGCCCGAAGCTCCCACCCGCGTACGCCACCAGATCCTCGCCACGGCGACGGCGGTGGCGTTCCTGATGTACCTGGATCGCATCTGCCTGGCCAACATCCTCAGCTCGGATTCCTTCCAGCGCAGCATTGAGCTGTCGCCGGGCCAGATCGACTGGATCAAGGGCGCCTTCTTCTGGGCCTATGCGCTCGCCCAGGTGCCGGCGGGCTGGTTGAGCGACCGCTTTGGCACGCGCATCCTCATCACGATCTACATTGCGACCTGGTCGGTCTTCACCGCCGCCACCAGCTTTTCCTGGGGGTTCACCACCCTCCTGCTGGCGCGGCTCGGCTGCGGTCTGGCGGAGGCCGGTTATTACCCGGCCAGCAGCGGCCTGCTGACCAAGTGGGCGCACATCGAGGGGCGCGGTTTTGCCAGCAGCCTGATCTCCTGGGGCGGCCGCGTCGGCGGTGCGGTGGCGCCGGGCCTGACCGCCTATGTCATCCTGCAGGCTGGCGACTGGCGCTGGGCGGGCTGGCTCTATGGTGCGGTCGGCGTGGCGGTCGCCGTCGCTTACTGGGCCGTCTTCCGCGATCACCCGCGCCTGCACCCGCGCTGCAACGACGCCGAGATCGCCCTGCTCGCCGAGGGCCGGGGCGATTTCCAACCGCTGCGCCAGCCGCCGCGGCGGTTCCCGTTCCGCGCGGCCTGCGCCAGCGGCAACCTCTGGCTGGCCAACGCGGTGCAGTTCTTCACCAACATCGGCTGGGCCTTCCTGATCCTGTCGCTGCCCGACTACCTCAAGCTCGTCAAGGGCCTCAACGACGGTCTGACCGGTCTGATCACCACCGGTGCGTTGACGATCGGCATCGCCGCGCTGCCCTTCGGCGGCTGGCTGACCGACGCCCTCACGCGCCGCCACGGCCGTCGCCTCGGGCGCATGCTGCCGATGTCCGTCACCAAGTTCGCTGCCGCCGGCTGTTACCTGCTGGCCCTGTGGACCGATACCGGCTGGGGCATGGCCATCGCCTTCGGTCTGGTCGCCTTCTTTGCCGACATCGGCCTGCCGGCCATGTGGACGACGATGCAGGACATCAGCGGCAAGCATCAGGCCCAGCTCTTCGGCTGGTCGAACATGTGGGGCAACTTCGGCGCCGGCATCCAGCCGATCCTGTTCACCGCCGTGCTCGCCGCCTACGACACGAACCGCGACTTCCATGAGGGCGTCTGGCTCTGCGCCGTCGCCTTCGTGCTCGCCGGCGTCTTCGCCCTTTTCGTCGATGCCAGCAAGCCAGTGCTGAAAGAAGCGGAGGCTTGAGGGGTTCTCATGGACATGCGCCCGCTGCTTGCCTCCCTGCTGTTGTTGCCCGCCCTCACCGCCCTCGCGGCTGACAAGCCGAACGTCCTCTTTGTCTACTGCGACAACCTCGGCAATGGCGATGTCGCCTGCTTCAATCCGCTGACGAAGCATCGCACGCCGCACCTCGACCGCATGGCGGCCGAGGGCATGAAGCTGACGAGCTTTTATTCGGCCAGCGGGGTCTGCACGCCGAGCCGCGCCGCGGCGATGACTGGTTGCTACCCGCGCCGGCTCAACCTGCATGTCAGCGACAAGAACACCTTCGTCCTGCAGCCGGTCGCTCCCAAGGGCCTGAACCCTGCCGAGACGACGGTGGCCGAGGTTTTCAAAAGCGCCGGTTACGCGACCGCCATCATCGGCAAGTGGCACCTCGGCGATCAGCCGGAGTTCCTGCCGACGCGCCAGGGGTTTGACGCCTACTTTGGCATTCCCTACAGCGATGACATGACCCGGGACAAGAAACCCGACGTCTGGCCCGAGCTGCCGCTGATGCGCGGCGAAAAGGTCGTCGAGGCGCCGGTGGACCGCGATTACCTGACCAAGCGCTACACCGAGGAGGCGATCCGCTATTTGGAAGCCAACCGCGACCGGCCGTTTTTTCTCTACCTGACGCATGCCATGCCCGGCAGCACGGCCCATGCCTACGCCAGCCCGGCCTTCAAGGGCAAGTCGGCGAATGGCGACTGGGGCGACAGCGTTGAGGAGCTGGACTGGTCGATGGGCGAGATCCTCGCGGCGCTGAAGCGGCTCGGCCTCGATGAAAAGACGCTGGTGGTTTGGACCTCCGACAACGGCGCGCCGCAGCGCAACCCACCGCAGGGCAGCAACCTGCCTTACAAGGGCTGGGGCTACAACACCAGCGAGGGCGCGATGCGCATGCCCTGCATCGCCCGTTGGCCGGGTCGCATCCCGGCCGGCAGCGAGTGCCGCGAACTGGCCTCCATGCTCGACCTGCTGCCGACCTTCGCCGCCCTGGCCGGTGCGCCGCTGCCGAAGCAGCCGATCGATGGGCATGACATCCGCGCGCTGCTCCTCGCCGAGCCGGGCGCCAAGTCGCCGACCGATGCCAAGGGCTTTTTCTACTACCACATGGACCAGTTGCAGGCCGTGCGCAGCGGGCCGTGGAAACTCTACCTGCCACTGGCGGCCAAGCGCGCCGGCGGCAAGGGCAAGGCCGGGCCGTCGAAGCTGGAACTCTACAACGTCCGCGACGACAACGCCGAGCTGCAGGAGATGTCGGCCCAGGAACCGGCAGTGGTGCAGCGCCTGCTGGCCCTGGCCGAAGCGGCGCGGGTGGAGTTGGGCGACCAAGACCGCGAGGGTCGCGGTCAGCGGCCGGCCGGCTGGGTGGAACAGCCGACCGCGCGCGTGCTGCAGTAGGCCAACAAAAAGCGGCACGGATCGCTCCGTGCCGCTTGTCGTGAGGGACGCTGGAGGACTCAGCCGAACAGGTTCGTCAGCGGCTTGCCCTTGTCGGCCAGGGTGAAGGGTCGTTTCGAGGGCGAGAACAGCACCTGATCGAGCGGCAGGCCGAGGGCGTAGCCGATGGTGGCGTTGATGTCGGGCACGTTGACCGGGCTGTCGGTGATTTTGGCGCCCTTTTCATCGGTGGCGCCATGAACCTGACCGCCGCGGATGCCACCGCCGGCGAGCACGCAACTGAAGGCGGCCGGATGGTGGTCGCGGCCGTCATTGGCGTTGATCTCCGGCGTGCGACCGAACTCGGTGGCGAGCACGACCAGCGTTTCCTGCAGCAGGCCGCGGCTTTCGAGGTCGCTGAGCAGGGTGCTCATGGCGGTGTCGAGTTCTTCGCAGAGTTCGGGCACGCGGGTGAAGTTGGCGTTGTGGGTGTCCCAACTGCCGAAGCTGACCTCGACGAAGCGCACGCCGTGCTCAACCAGGCGACGGGCGAGCAGGCAGCCCTGGCCAAAGCGGTCGCGACCGTATTTCTCGCGCAGGGCATCGGATTCGGAGGCGAGGTCGAAGGCCTTCAATTCCTCGCTCTTCATCATCTTCACCGCGTCATCGTACATGTCGCTGTAGGCGCGCACGTTCTTGACGTCGTAGGTCTCGGCGAACTTGCGATCGAGCTGCTTGGCGATCTCGAGCCGGCTGTTGAAACGCTCCTCGGTGAACCAGCCGTTGCGGCGGACATTGGCGAGGCCGGCCTCGGGGTTGTTGAGCATCAGCGGCGCGAAGCGCGACTCGAAGAAGCCTGCGCCGGGGTGGCGGCTGTCGTTGCCGATCATGACACTGCCGGGCAGGGTGGGGTTGCCGCGGTCCTGGAACTTCTGCAGCCAGGCGCCCATCGAGGGGTGACGAATCGAGCTGCGCAGGGTGTAGCTCGTGTGCATGAAGTAGTTGCCCTGCTCGTGCGCGCCCTGGGTCGAACTCATCGAGCGGATGATGGCGAGCTTGTCGGCCTGGCGAGAGAGCAGCGGCAGGTTTTCGCTGAGCTGGATGCCGTCGACCCGGGTCTTGACGGTCTTGGTCAGGCCCATGACCCCCGAGCTGGCCGGCTTTGGATCCCAGGTGTCGAGGTGGCTCATGCCGCCGTTCATGTACAGGTAAATGACATTGCGGGCGGTGGCCGCCTGCCGCGCCGTGCTGGCGTCCTTGCCGGCCGCAAGCGCCCGGCCGCCGAAGGTCTGCAGGGCGGTGACGCCAAGAAAACTCTGGGCGGCGCCGCTGAGGAACTGGCGGCGACCGAAGGGGGAGGAGGTGGGATTCATGGGCAGGGAAGGTTTTTCAGGCGCCGAAACGAGGGGCGCAGCGACGACCTTGCACGAAAATGCGCGGATCAGAGATCTCAGATCTCAGATTGCAGAGGGGGCCGATCGCCTGGAGTCAGTTCTTGTAATCCGCGCCGGAGAGGCTGCGCAGCACGGAATCCTGCCAGTCGCGCAGTTTGGCCCGCAGTTCGGTCACGCGCTCAGGCTTCTGGTCGGCGAGGTTGGTGGTTTCGGCGGGGTCCGCCTGCAGATCGTAGAGTTCGACCTTTTCCACGCCGCTCTTGGTTTCCTGAACGAGCAGTTTGAGATCGCCCTCAACGATCGAGCGCGTGCCCTGAAGATCGTTCGCCGTGAGGGCCGGCTGGCGGTAGTTGGTGAAATCGCGCGTGGCCTTGTTGCCCATCTTCTTCACCAGTGGCGTGGTGCCTTCCTGCAGTTCGGGGGCGAGGTAGGGCTTGGCCTGGCGTGCGGCGAGCTGGCGGCCGTTGTACTCCCAGAAGCTGAGCGGGCTGGGGCGGGCGTCCAGGCGGTTGTCGAAAACAGGCGTGAGGTCGATGCCGTCGAGCGGGCGGTCGGGCAGCGGCTGACCGGTCAGCGCGGCGAGCGTGGGCAGCAGGTCGCTGGTGCTGGCGCGCACGCGGGTGCTGCGTGGTTGTGGCATGCGCGCCGGCCATTCGATGAGGCCGGGCACGAGCGTGCCGCCCTCGTAAAAGGTGGCCTTGGCGCCTCGGTGAGGCTGGCCGAGCGCCGCATCCGGCGAGGTGCCGTTGTCGCCGCAGTAAAACAGCAGGGTGTGCTCGCGCAGGCCCTCGGCGGCGAGATGCTGGCGCAGAGTGCCGATGGCACGGTCCATGGCGGTGATTTCCGCGTAGCGCTCGCGCAGCACCTCGCCCTGGGGACGCGTCGTCGGTCCGCCGGTTTCATTCGAGGTGAGCTTGACCTTCTTCGGGTACTTGGCCGGCAGATCGTCGTACAGCGCCAGATCCTGCGGTAGGCCGCTGTAGGGTTCGTGGGGTGAGCCGAACCAGATGACTTGGAAAAACGGTTTGCCCGCCTGGCGGGCGCGACCGATGGCGGCGATGGCCTCACGCACGAGGATCTCCGAGCTCTCGCCCTTGAAGATCTCCGGCGGACCGCCATTGCGCGACAGCGAGGGGTTCATCTCGAAGAAGTTGTCGTGCGACAGGTTTTCGTGGAAGCCCATGGCCAGAGGGCTGACCGGCGAGGCCTTCTTCACCGCACCGACATGCCATTTGCCGAGGTGGGCGCAGTGGTACCCGGCCTTGCCGAGCAGGTGGGCGACCGTGATTTCCTCGGGCCGGAAGGACCAGCCGGGGGCGAAGGTGCCCATGCGGTTCGGGTGGCGACCCGTGAGGAAGCTGGCGCGGGTCGGCGAGCAACTCGGGTGGGCGGCGTAGAAGCGCTCGAACTTCAGTCCCGTGGCCGCCATCTCATCGAGCACCGGCGTTTTCACATGCGGATGGCCGTTGTAACCGGTCTCCTCCCAGCCGTGGTCATCGCCCATCATGAGGATGATGTTGGGTGGAGCAGCCGCGAGCAGCGGGGCGACAAAAAGGGCGAGCAGGAGACGCATGGGAGATCGTAGGATGGCAGGTTGGGCCGAAGAAGGGAATATCGAATATCGAACAAGGAAGATTCCACGCCCAAGTCCGGAACCCGGGCCGCTTCGTCATTCGCACTTCCTTGTGGGCGATTGGATCTTCCTCGGGTTTGAAAGATCCCGCAGGGCAGGGAAGCAAGTCGCGGTGCCTGGGCTCTTGAATCCAGGTCCGGCGCGATGCGCTTGCCTTTCCGGTTTCGGTCGCCGTTCTGCCGGGCTAAATTCCCGTCATGAAGCGCTTTCTGCCCCTGCTCGTGCCGCTGCTGTCGCCGGCGGCGGATTGGCGGTCCTTGCCGGCTTTGCCGGATGCCGAGGGCTTTGCGGGCGTCTTTGCCGGGGTCAGCGAGGGCGCCCTGCTGGTCGCCGGCGGAGCGAACTTTCCCGATGCGCCGCCCTGGCGTGGCGGCACGAAGACTTGGTATGACACGGTGTTTGTCCTGAGCGGTCCCGAGGGC
>JAEYYS010000111.1 GCA_023428335.1 Verrucomicrobiota bacterium
TCCTGCAGGTGCCGGAGGTCCTGCCGGATGCCATCGTCGCGCCGGCGAACTGTGCGCTCGCCACCGTCGTCAACGCGCTGGCAACCCTGCCGGATCCCTGCGGGCGCGCGCTCGTGCAGGGCGGCGGTTTGCTCGGCATCTACGCCTGCGCCTGGCTGCGCCATCGCGGCGTGCGCGAGGTTTTCTGTACCGACCTCAGCCCGCAGCGCCTGGAACTGGTCGCCGAGTTCGGCGGCGCGCCGCTGCCACCGGGCAGCGAAATCCCGCCGGTCGATCTGGTGCTTGAAGTCACCGGCAGCTCCGCCGTCATTCCCGAGGGTGTCCGCGCCCTTCGGCCCGGCGGTCATTACATCTGGGCTGGCATGGTGCATCCCGAGACCCGACTCGATCTCACCGGCGAGGCCGTGCTGCGCAAGTGCCTGACCCTGCGCGGCGTCCATAACTACGCGCCGCAGCATCTGGCCGAGGGGCTCGACTTCCTTGTGCAGAACCACACCCGATTGCCCTTCG
The DNA here is from genome assembly GCA_023428335.1 of Verrucomicrobiota bacterium. GTDB lineage: Bacteria > Verrucomicrobiota > Verrucomicrobiia > Verrucomicrobiales > Verrucomicrobiaceae > Prosthecobacter. The sequence goes on from JAEYYS010000111.1 coordinate 511, forward strand.
GAAAACTCATCAGCCCGCCGCTGCCGCTCGAACAACTCAACGAGGGTTTTGATCTCACCCGAAGCCGCCAATGGCAGCGTGTCGCCATCCTGCCCTGAACTGGCATCGAATTCCAACTGCCTGCCCATGCTCTCCCTCCCCAGTTACCTCGCCGGAAAGGCCGTCACCACGGACGCTTGGATCGACGTCTTCAATCCTTTCAACAACATGCAAGTCGGCCGCGTGGCGGCGGTCGGCCGCGCACAGGCTGAACAGGCCATCGCGGCCCATCTCGCGCCGCATGAACCACTCACCCGCTTTGAGCGCAGCCGCATTCTGAACAAAACCCGCGACCTGCTGGAGGCCCGCCGCGAGGAGCTGGCCCGGCTCATCACCGCCGAGGCCGGGCTCTGCCTGCGCGAGACGCGTTACGAGGTTGGTCGCGCCTGTGACGTCTTCGCCTTCGCCGCCATGGAGGCCTTGCGCGACGACGGCCGGATTTTCTCCTGCGACATCTCGCCCACCGGCAAGGCACGGAAAATCTACACCCTGCGCGAGCCGCTGCCGCTGGTCTTCGCCATCACGCCCTTCAATCATCCGCTCAACCAGGTGGCCCACAAGCTGGCGCCCGCCATCGCCGCTGGCGCGCCGGTCATTTTAAAGCCCTCGGAAAAGACCCCGCTCACCGCCGTGCGCCTGGTCGAACTGCTCTACGAGGCCGGCCTGCCCGGTCACCTGCTGAGCTGCCTGCACGGGGATCTTGATGAAGTGACGCGGCCGCTGATTCGCGACGAGCGGGTGGCCTTGGTCAGCTTCACCGGCAGCGCCAAGGTCGGCCGGGAAATCGCGAACACGGCCGGTTACAAAAAGACCTGCCTGGAGCTCGGTGGTCATTCGCCGCTCATCGTGCTCGACGACGCCGATCTCGATCTCGCCGCCAAACTCGCCTGCGAAGGCTGCTTCCGCAACAGCGGCCAGCGCTGCACCGCCGTGCGCCGCCTGCTGGTGCAGGAGGGAGTGCTCGCCGACTTCACCGAGCGCTTCGTCGCGCTCGCCAAGACCTACACCTGTGGCGATCCCGCCGATGAAGCCACGATGGTCGGTACCGTCATCGATGAGTCAGCCGCCAAGTCTCTCGAAGCTGCCATTGACGATGCCGCCGCACGCGGCGCCCGTCTGCTCCTCGGCGGCGGCCGGCGCGGCGCGCTGCTCGAGCCGACGATCCTCGCTGCGGTGCCGCGCGATTCCGTGCTGGGCACCACCGAATGCTTTGGTCCCATCGCGCCGATCTTCCCGGTGCGCGACCTCGATGATGCCATCGCCTATGCCAATGCCACGCCCTATGGCCTGAGCAGCGGTGTTGTCACCCGCTCGATGGAAGCCGCCATCACCGCCGTCAAGGGGATCAAGGCCGGCACCGTCAACATCAACGAAATCCCCGGCTATCGCCTCGAACTCAGTCCCTTTGGCGGCGTCAAGGACAGCGGCCTCGGCATCAAGGAGGGCGTCATCGAAGCGATCCAGTTCATGACCACGGTGAAGACTTATTCGCTGCCCTGGTGAGGGGTTGACAAAGCGGTGGCTGCACCCGCCGGGTTGCCTAAGTTTTTTCTTGTCAATCCGACGGATGTCCGGCCAAATGACAGCCATTGATGAGCGCCTCCCGTCAGCGTTGGCTGTTGGAACAGATCCCGGACTGGGAGCGCGAGGGCTTGTTGACGCCTGAAGCGGCGGGGCGTTTGCGGGAACGTTATGCGCTGGATGGCAGTCGACCGGGCCTCGGCCAGATCCTGCTTGGCGCGCTTGGCGCCCTGCTGATCGGCTCGGGGCTGATCGCCATCCTCGGCCACAACTGGGACGATTTCTCCCGGCCGGTGCGATTGCTCTGCGCCTTCCTGCCGCTGCTGGCGACCCAGATCTTCACCTGGCAGGTGCTGCGCCGTGGTGCAGCGGCCTGGGTGCGCGAAACCGCCGGTCTGCTGCAGGCGTTGGCCGCCGGGGCCTGCATCGCCCTGGTTTCGCAGATCTACCATCTTGGCGGCGACTGGCCGGATTTCCTGCGTGCCTGGTTCCTGCTTGCCCTGCCGTTGGCCTGGGTGCTGCGTTCCGAGGCCGTGACCCTGTTTTATCTGGTGGCGATCACGGTCTGGACCCTGAGCCGCTATGAGTCCGGTCTGGCCTGGCAGGACAGCGCCGAGCTCTATCCGCTGCTGCTGGCGGCCCTGCTGCCACGCTGGTGGCGACAGACGGCCCCCGGCACGGTGATGCGCTGGCTGATCCTTGTCAGCGCCGTGCTCGGCCTTGGCGCAGCCGCCGCCGAAGCGGTCCAGCGCGGTGAAGTTGGCCGCGGTCGTGGCGATGCCCTGCTGCTGCTCTGGTCCCTGCTCGCCGCCGGCTTCGTGCTGCTGCCGCTCACGGTCCGCGGCCAGGCCGAATCCCTGGCGCGCAAGCCGCAGGTCGTGCTCGGCGGTCTCTGGCTCTTTGGCTTCGGTCTCGCCGCCACCTTCAGCGATGTGGGTCGCGACCTGCTGCGCGGCACGCCGGCGCTGCTGAGCCTGCCGGTCGGCTGGGTGGTGCTCGCCCTGCTCGCCGGCTTGACCGCCCTCGCCGTCCGCCAGCGCCGCTGGGCGGTGCTGACCGTGGCTTCCGTGGTGCTGCTGCCCTTGCTGGTGCACGCCGTCTTTCCCGCCACGCCACGTGGCACACTGTTGGCCGGACTCTTCACCGCCCATCTCTCGCTGGTCGGTCTGACCCTCATCCTGCTCGACTTCGCCAGGCGACCGGCCGCGCCGCGCCTCGGCGCCGCGGTGCTCAGCCTGCTGGTCATCGCGCGCATGGCCGACAGCGACCTCTCCCTGCTCGCCAAGGGCCTCGCCTTCATCCTCGTCGGCAGCGCCTTCCTGGCCTTCAACTTCTTCATGAGCCGTCGCCGGCGGGAGGTGACCCCATGAAATCGCTGCCGCTGGTGCTCTTCGCCCTCACCGTGCTCGCCCAGTGGGTCGTGCCGCTCGCCGCCGTGCGCCAGCATGAACGGGTGCTCGCCGAGGGCGAGTTGATCCGCTTGAAATGCACCGCGCCGGATCCTTATGACCCGCTGCGCGGCCGCTACCTGGCGGTGCGACCCGAGATCACCGAGGCGCCGGCGGACAAGGAACTGATGTCCCATCGCGGACCGGCCTACGCCGTGCTCGATGTCGGTGACGATGGCATTGCGACCGTGACCCGGCTCGAACGCGAGCGTCCCGCCTCCGGTCGGTTTGTGCGCGTCCGTGTGCGTTGGGCCTACGAGGACAAGGCGCGCTTCGAGTGGCCCTTCGACCGCTATTACCTGAACGAAAAACTCGCTCCCGAGGCCGACCGCTGGCTGGCCGAATCCCTGCGCAGCGCCAAGGGCGTGCTCGCCGAGGTGCGCGTGCTCGACGGCCGTGCCGTGCTCGCCGACCTGACGCTCGACGGCAAGTCCTTCCGCGTGCACCTGCAGGAACGGCTGAAGACGCCGTCACCGGCGGAACCTTGAAATGTCGGGCGCCTGCGGGACGTGAACTTGGGGTCATGTCATCCGTCTCCCGTCGCCGTTTTCTCCATGCCGCCCTTGCCGGTGGCGCTGTCAGTCAGACCTCAGCCGTGCAGGCTGCGGAAGCCGGTGATTTTACCGAGCCGGCGCGCGGGCTGCCGCTGGCGGAGGATGCCGATGTCATCGTCTGCGGGGCCGGGCCGGCCGGGGTGGCGGCGGCGATCACGGCGGCGCGGGCCGGCGCGCGGGTGCGGCTGTTTGAATGGCGCGGCTGTTTGGGCGGCATCTGGACCGCCGGCCTGCTTGGCTACTTCCTCGATTTCGACAAGCCGGGTTTCGCCAAGGAACTGCGCGACAAGCTTGATGCGCGCGGCGCCCGCGCCGATTCGACCAGCGCCAGCCGCTTCTGCTACGATCCCGAGGCCCTGAAGCTGCTGCTTGAGGAACTCTGTCTGGAGGCCGGGGTGAAGTTCCAGTATCACACCAAGGTCTCCGCCGCCTTCCGCGAGGGCAAGCGTTTGACGACGATCGTCACCGAATCGAAGTCGGGCCGCCAGGCCTGGCGCGCGCCGGTCTTCATCGACACCACCGGTGATGGCGATCTCGGTTTCCAGGCCGGTTGCGCCTTCGAGATCGGCATGGCCGAGGACTGCCCCTGCCAGCCGATGTCGCTCAACGCCCTGCTCATGGTCAAGGACGCCGAGCAGCTGCGCGAGTTCATCCGCTTCGGCCAGCGCCAGCCGGGCGAGAACACCGACAGCGAGAAGAAGCAGCGCATCAAGGATGTGCTGGTCGGCAGCGGCCACTTCCCGTCCTATGCCGGACCGACCATGTGGCATGTCAGCGGCAATTTGGTGTTTGCCATGATGAACCATGAATACGGCGTCAAGCCTTGGGATGCCGCCGAGGTGACCGCCGCCACCGTGCGCGCCCGCGCCGAGATGAACAAGATGGTCGCCGGCCTGCGCGCCCTCGGCGGGCCGTGGCAGGGGATTCAAATCGTCGCCACCGCCGAGCAGATCGGCGTGCGCGACGGCCGCCGCATCCGCGGCCGCTACACGGTGCTGCAGGACGACCTCGCCCAGGGCATCCGCCATGAGGACGCGGTCGCGCGCGTGACCTTTGGCATCGACGTCCATGCGCTGAGCGCCGACGACAACAAGAAGCACGCGATCATGCCCAAGCCGATCAAGGCCAAGCCCTACGACATCCCGCTGCGCGCGCTCATCGCCAGGGACGTTGACGGACTAATGATGGCGGGCCGCTGCATCAGCGGCGACTTCATTGCCCACTCCAGCTACCGTGTCACCGGCAACGCCGTCGCCATGGGCGAGGCGGCGGGTGTCACCGCCGCGCTGGCGGCATTGTCGAAGCGCCTGCCCCAGGACGTGGCCTGGAGCGAGGGCGAGGCGAAGCTGAAGGCGCTGGGCCAGCGGGTGTGAACCCGCCGGGATAAGCGGGCTGTCAGCTCTTGCTGGGCAGGTCGACGAGCATCTGGGCGTTGCTCGGGTAGCGTTCCATGAGCGTCAGCACGCGCTGGATGGCATCGATCGGTTTGTGACCGGCGAGGCCGCGGCGCAGCATGTGGATTTTGTCGAGCTGGAAGGCCTGCAGCAGCAGCTCCTCGCGGCGGGTGCCGGACTTGAAGATGTTGACGGCGGGGTAATAAAACTGCTCGGCGATCTTGCGGTCGAGCACGAGCTCCATGTTGCCGGTGCCCTTGAACTCCTGGAAGATCAGGTCGTCCATGCGGCTGCCGGTCTCAATGAGGGCGGTGGCAAGCACGGTCAGGCTGCCGGCCTCGCGGGTGTTGCGCGCGGCGGCGAAGAGCCGGCGCGGGATTTCCATGGCGCCGACGCCCATGCCGCCGCTCATCGTGGCACCGCCGGACTTGGCATTGTTGAAGGCGCGTGCCAGGCGGGTGATCGAGTCCATGAGCATGAAGACGTGCTCGCCGCACTCGACGAGGCGCTTGGCGCGTTCGATCGCCAGCGTGGCGATGCGGGTGTGGCTCTTGACGTCCTGGTCGTTCGAGCTGGCGTAGATCTCGGCCTTGGGCAGGATGCGCTTGAATTCCGTCACCTCCTCCGGTCGCTCGTCGACGAGCAAAATCATGAGGTGCATGGCCGGATGGTTTTCGACCACCGCCTCGGCGATGTGCTGGAGCAGGGTGGTTTTGCCGGCGCGCGGCGGGGCGACAATCAGGCCGCGCTGGCCGCGGCCCACCGGCGTGAACATGTCCATCACGCGGGTGGTCAGCCGGTCCTTGGCGGTTTCGAGCTGGACCTTCTTGCAGGGATTGATCGCCTTCAGTTCCTCAAACAGCGGCAGGTCGCGCATCGCCTCGGGAGCCCGCTCGTTGACTTCGCTGACCTGGGTGATCTGCGGGCCGCGCGGACCCTTCTGGGCGATGCCCTTGACCTGCATGCCTTCGCGCAGGCCATACTGGCGGATGAAATCGCCGGAGATGAAGGCGTCCTGCGGATGCTGCGCGTACATCGTTTCGCGGCGGCGCAGGAAGCCGTAGCCCTTCGGCGTCAGTTCCAGGATGCCGTCGGCCGGTTCCGGCGGGCCGAGCACGATTTCCGGTGCGCGGCTGCGCTCGTCTTCGCCGTTCGCGGGTGCGGGTTCGGCGTGGTCGCCACCCTGGCCCTGCTGACCTTGCTGGCCCTGGCGGCGCGCGAGTTTTTCCTGGCGGAAGCGCTCACGGCGCTCCTTCCAGCGCTCGAACTTCGATTTTTTGCGCTCGGGCGGTTGTCCTTCGGCGGGGGCGACAGGCGTCTCGGCGACCTCGGGCGCAACAGCCGCCGCAGGTGCGGGTTCGATGACGGCGGGAGCGGGTTCTGGGCTGGCGGGCGCTGGTGTCGCTCGGGTCGCGGCCGGCTCAGCACTCTGTACCGGTTCGGCGATGACGGGTGCCGGGGCCGCAGCGGCCTGGGGCGGTTCTGCAGCGATTTCCGCAGCCGGAGCGACCGACTCCTGTTCCTGCATGGCGGCGAGCATGGCGGCGGCCTTTTTCACAGCGGCGGAGCGGCGCGGTGCCTTCGGCTTGGCGGTGGCGGGAGGTTCGGGCGCAGGTTCGCTGGCGACCGCTGCCTCGACCGGCAGTTCGGCATCGGCGCTGGCCTTGGGTTTCCTGCCGGCGGCTTTTTTCGCGGGGGCTTTTTTGGCCGCGGCCGTCTTTTTCGCCGCCGTCTTGCGCGCGGCGGTTTTTTTGGCGGGCACGGTTTCCGCGGGCTGCAGATCGAGCAGGAGTTCTTCGTCGCTCATGGTGGGGGAAGGGGGATCAGGCGAGGTCGTCGGCGATGTCGTCGGCGATCTCGAAATTGGCGTGGACGTTCTGGGTGTCGTCGTAGTCGTCGAGCAGGTCGTGGAGTTTGATCACCGCGCGGGCCTGCTCGAGGTCGGTGAGAAGAACGGGTGTGGCCGGCTGGTAAATCAGTTTCTGCGAGGTGCTTTGCCGGCCCTTGTCGCGCAGTGCGCCGACCACCTGGAAGAGTTGGTCGGTGGCGGTGTACAGGATCCACTCGTCGTCGGCGTCCTCAACATCCTCGGCACCGGTTTCGAGCGCGAGTTCCATGGCGGCGTCCTCGTCGAGACCGCCCTTGGGAATGCGCACCTCACCGCGGCGGCTGAACTGGTAGGCGACGCTGCCGGCGTCGGCGAAGGTGCCACCGTTTTTCGACAGCAGCACGCGCAGGTCGTTGGCGGCACGGTTGCGGTTGTCGGTGACGACCTCGATCATGAAGGCGACGCCGCCCGGACCGTAGCCCTCATAGGTGATCTCCTCGATGGCGTCGCCGCCGAGTTCGCCGGCGCCCTTCTTGACCGCGCGCTCGATGTTGTCATTCGGCATGTTGGCGGCACGGGCGGCGAGGATGGCGGAGCGCAGGCGGGCATTCAGGTCGGGGTTCGAGCCGCCATGCTTGGCGGCGACGGTGAGCTCCTTGGAGAGCTTGCTGAAGACCTTGCCGCGTTTGACGTCCACGACAGCCTTGATGTGCTTCACCTTGGACCATTTGTTGTGTCCGGCCATGTTGCGATGCGGAAATGAGGAAGGGTTGGCGGACGGCCAGCGCAGGGAGCGCGGCGTCCGTTGGGGCTGAGTGGCGGATGAAAAGAGGGGAAAGCGGCCTTGCCGCGGTCTCCGCTCGATACACGCCGGGGCTCGTCGCGGGAACGGGTTTCGAGGAGGGGCCGCCTGAGAAACCACGGCTCCCTGCATGGGAGCGGACACCAGTGTTCACCTGGTTGAGAGAACCAGGAACAGCGGAAGTGTGCGGGAGAGTCGGCGGGCTTGCAAGATGTTTTTTGGGCGGCCGCGTCAAGGA
>JAEYYS010000119.1 GCA_023428335.1 Verrucomicrobiota bacterium
CCCGACATGTCCTTCGGCAATTCCGGACGCGCCACCTTCGCCCCTCCCATCGGCGCCTCCGCCTGTGAGGGCCGCGACCTGGTGCTGCAGTCCAGCGGTCGCATCGTGGTCGGCGGGCTGGCGCACCTCTCCACCACGGACCGCTTCGCCCTCTTCGCCTTCACCGCCGCGGGGGCGCCCGACACCAGCTTCGGCACGGACGGCAGCACCCTCACCGTCGTGGGCTCCGGCAGCAACATCCAAAGCCAGGGTCAGAGCCTGATCGAGTTGACCGGCGGTCAGTTGCTGCTGGCCGGCACCGGCACGGTCAGCGGCGTGCCGCGTGCGGCACTGGCCCGTTACAGTGCCCATGGCGTTCTCGACAGCGGCTTCGGGTCTGGCGGCACGGTACTCACCTCCGCCGGCAGCGGCGAAACCCGTGGCCGCGGCGTCATTCAGCAGACCGACGGCAGTCTGCTGGTGGCAGCCGCACTCGCCGGTTCCAGCCTGCGTTACGCCGCCCTGCGCTACAGCGCCGCCGGCAGCCTCGACAGCAACTTCGGCTCCAACGGCGTCGCGCTCATCAGCTTCACCGGCTATGACGCCGACGCGTTTGCCGTTGCGCCTGCCGCGGATGGCTTCGTCCTGGCCGGCACGCTCGGTGGTGAAGCCGCCAGCTTCGGCCTGGTGCGCTGCACCGCCCAGGGCGCCCTCGACAGCACGTTTTCCGGCGACGGCCGCCTGGAGGTGAATTTGCAGCGCAACGCCCCCTTCTCCCAAGCGCGGGCCATCCGACAGCAGCCCGATGGCAAGGTCGTCCTGGCCGGCAGCGTCGCCACCAGCAACGGCATGGACTTCGTTGTCTGCCGCTTCCTGGCCGATGGCAGCGCCGACCCGGACTTCGGCAGCCAGGGGCGCGCGGTGATTGCCCCCGGACAGGAGGACGACTTCGCCTACCGCATGCTGCTCCAGCCCGACGGCAAGATCGTCGTCGCCGGCACCAGCCAGCAGAACGGTTTTGAACTGGCCTGCGTGGTGCGCTTGCTTGCGAATGGCAGCCTCGACCCGGACTTCGGCGACAGCGGCATCTTCCTCGACCAAGCCGGCGGCGCAGACTGCGGCGCCTATGCGCTCGCCCTGCAGTCCGATGGCAAAATCGTCGCCGCCGGCTATGCTTACAACGACCTGGCCACGCGCCTGCAATGCGCGCTCTGGCGCCTGACCTCCACCGGTGCCCTCGACACCGGCTTCAACACCACCGGCCGCCTGCTCAGCCATGTCACGGCAACCACCCGCGACTCCTACGCGACCGCCGTGGCCGTGCAGGCCGACGGCAAAATCGTCACCGCCGGCCCCGCCTTCACCGACACCGGCATGTCCCAGGCCAACTTCGGTCTGCTGCGCTGCCTGACCACGGGTGTGCTCGACACCAGCTTCGATGGCGATGGCCGGCGCGCGGTCGCGCTGAGCGGTTACGCCGCGCAGGCCCAGGCTCTGGTCGTGCAGAACGATGGCGCCCTTCTGGTCGCCGGCTTCGCCAGTGCGGGCGGCACCAGCGGCAGTTCCTCCTTCGCCGCCTTGCGTCTGCTGGCGAACGGCGCCATCGACGGCACTTACGCTGCCTCGGGCTGGGCACTCGCCGATTTCCCCGGCTTCGGCGACCGCGCCCATGACCTGGCGCTCGACAGCGAGGGCCGCGCCCTGCTCGCCGGCACGACTTACACCACCTCCGCGCGCATCGCCCTGCTGCGCTTGACGCCGAACGGCAGTGCCGACACCGATTTCGGCAGTGCCGGCCTGGCAGTGCCCGCGAGCGGCACAGGCGACCACCTGGCCTACGGCACCACTTATGACAGCAACGGCCGCCTGCTCATCGCCGGCTCTGCCACCTCCAATTTCATGGGGGGCCGCTTGCTGCTGCCAGCCAGCGTCAACACAGCCCCCGTGGCGACCGACGATTCCTGGTCCGTGCTGCCCGGCAAAGTCGTCTCGCTCAACGTGCTCGCCAACGACAGCGACGCGGACAGCGATGCCTTGACACTCGTTTCCGTCACCCAGCCCGCCTCCGGCGGCAGCGTCGCCCTGGCCGGCAACCAGCTCCAGTTCACCTCCACCGCCAACTTCACCGGCGCCAGCTTCACCTACACCGTCGGCGACGGTCGGGGCGGCGAGGACACGGCCACGGTGACCCTCACGCCGGTGGCCACGTATGCCGCCTGGCGCATCGCCTGGTTCGGCGAGCAGGCGGATGATCCCGCCGTGGCCGATCCCGAGGCAGATCCCGACCGCGACGGCATCGACAATGCCACCGAATACGCGCTTGGCAGCAACCCGCTGCTGGCCAGCGCCGCCGCCGGCACACCCGGCCGCAGTGGCGACGGCCGGCTGACCCTCACCTACCAGATCTGGGTGGCCGCCGAGGACACCACCGTGACGCCCGTGTTCTGCTCGGACCTGGCGTCGTGGAGCAACGTCGGCGTCTTCCTCGAAATTCTGGATGACGACGGCATCCACCGCACCCTGCGGGCCACTGCCCCAGTCACCCTGCCACTGCAGGCCCAGTTCGGCCAGCTGCACATCGAGCAGCCCTGAGCGGTCGGCTGCAAGAAACACCCGCCACACGGGGATTCTTCTGCATGCTTCCGTACCGCCTCCCAGCCGGCCTCCTGCACGCCCTCCCCCTGATCTGGCTCGCCGCCACCTGCGCCCAGGATGTCGTCGTTGAAAAAGATCTGCGCGTGGCCATGCGCGACGGCATCCACCTGGCCACCGATGTCTACCTGCCCGCCAAGGATGGCCAGGCCCTGCCCGGGCGCCATCCGGTCGTGCTCACCCGCCTGCCCTACAACAAGGACGGCGCCAAGCGCTTCGGCGAGTACTTCGCCAAAAACGGCTACGCCTTCGTCGCCCAGGACTGCCGCGGCCGCTACAAGAGCGAGGGCGTCTGGCACTGGATGAGCGACGATGGTCCCGACGGCGTCGACTGCGCCGCCTGGATCGGCAGGCAGCCCTGGAGCAACGGCAAAATCGGCATGGTCGGCACCTCCTACGTCGGCGGCACCCAGCATGCCATGGCGCTCGCCGGCGCCCCGGAACTGGCCACCATCATCCCGGTCGACGCCGTCTCCAACTGCGGTGTGCAGTCGGTACGCAACGCCGGCGCCTTCGAGATGCGCTTCTGGAACTGGATTCTGCTCAACGCCGCCAAGGGCAGCCGCGGCGCCCAGGATCCGGCCACCCAGGCCGTGCTCCAGGAGATGACCGACAACCGCTTCCACTACCTCGCCAACCTGCCGCTGCGCCCCGGCACCACGCCGTTGCGACTGGCGCCGGAATACGAGGACTGGCTGATCGGCGCCATGCGCCACGGCGCCAACGACGACTACTGGGCACCCAACAACATCCTCGACAACACAGCGACGTACAAGGACATCCCCGTCTACCTCGTCGGCGGCTGGTACGATTCCTGGGCCGGCAACACCACCGCCAACTACGCCGCCCTGTCGAAAACGCTGAAGAGCGACGTCTACCTCATCATGGGTCCGTGGATCCACGGCGCCCAGGCGAAAAGCAGCCACGGCCAGGTCGACTTCGGCCCCGAAGCCGCCATTGCCGACGAACTCGCCTGGCGCCGGGAATGGTTCGACCACTTTCTCAAGGGCCAGACCAACAGCGTCGGCCAGTCCGGCCACTTCGGCTCCAAGGTGCGCCTCTTCACCATGGGCAGCGGCGACGGCGGCAAGACCGACAAGGGCCTGCTTCGCCACGGCGGCAGCTGGCGCAACGAAAGCCAGTGGCCGCCGGCCGCCGCCGTGCCGACTC
>JAEYYS010000124.1 GCA_023428335.1 Verrucomicrobiota bacterium
GGCTGGGCCAGATATGCACGGCGCATTCGGCGGCGGCCAGCGCCCCACTCCCCCCCACCATCTTCAGGAAATCGCGGCGCCGGCTGGATTGAAAGGCTTTTTCGTGGTCCAGCTCTGTCTTCAGGGATTCAACCATGAGGCGTCATAGAGCGCCCGACAAAGCCCCGCAAACTTTTTATGGTATTTCGAACCGTTGCACTTCATTTCCAGAAGTCCGGCATTCACCCATTGGCCCGTTCTTCTTCGGCAAGCATCGCCATGATGCCCGCAGGCGCGCGGCGAGCCCGCAACAGATCGCTCATGCGCCGCATGGAGGGATCGATGTGACGAAAGAATTTTTTGTAACCCGCACACAGGTAATTGAGTCCGGGTTCGCCATCCGGCGTGGTCAGGAAGCGATGCTTCGGACACTCGCCATGGCAGGCAAAGCGCACCTCGCACTCACGGCAGAATTTCGGCAACCGCTCCGACTTGGAACCGCCAAACGCGCGCTGCTGCGCCGAATTGACCAGGGTCGCCAGCGACTCGTTCATGACGTTGCCGAGCTTGTACTTGGGATAGACAAAGTGGTCGCAGGAATAGATGTCGCCGTTGTGCTCGACGGCGAGAGCCTCGCCACACTCCGGCAGGAACAGGCAGAGTCCAGGACCGTGCCCCGACCAGATACCGAGCGAGACATCGAACATCTGCACGAACACCCGGCCGACATCGCGGCGCACCCAGGCATCGAAGATGGTGATCAGAAAGTCGCCGTAGGCTTCGGCGGGCACGCTCCAGTCGGTGACGGCGGATGCCGGCTGGCCAGGTTCCGGCGGTTCGGCAAAATCCAGTCCCGCCGCGGCTGCCTTGGACGGCAGCCGTTCGACCAGCGGGATGAACTGCAGGTAACCCGAGCCCGCCTCGCGCAGAAAATCATAGACCTCGAGTGGCCGGGCTGCGTTGAGCCGGCTCACCACCGTGAGGGTGTTGAACTCGACGCCGTAATCCTTGAGCAGCTGCATGCCGCGCCAGACCTGGTCAAAGGTCGGCTTGCCGCCCTTGTCCCTGCGATGGGCGTCGTGCAGTTCGCGCGGGCCGTCAATGCTCAGGCCGATCAGGAAACCGTGCTCACGGAAAAAGCGGCACCACTCCGCGTTGAGGCGCGTGCCGTTCGTTTGCAGTGTGTTGTTGACCTTGCGGCCGCCGGCGTGCTGGCGCTGCAGTTCGACAATGCGCCGGAAGTAGTCGATCCCGAGCAGGGTAGGCTCGCCGCCCTGCCAGGCAAACGTCACCTCGGGGGTCTTCTGGGAGGCAATGTACTCGCGGATGTAGGTTTCCAGAACCGCGGGTGCCATGCGGAAATTTTCCCCCTTGGGAAACAGGCTCTCCTTCTCCAGGTAGTAGCAATAGGTGCAGTCCAGGTTGCAGATCGGCCCGATGGGCTTGGCCATGACGTGGAAGTTGGCCGTGGCGGGAGATGTGGAATGCATGGCGTGAAAAGAAAGCGGGTTGCCCACAACCGGACACGGGTGGCGCTAAACGCTGACGCGGTCTTTGTCCACAACACTGCGGGCACGGCCCTCAGTCCAACCCCAGCGCCGTGCGCAAGATGGCTTCGTTGTGCACGATGGGCAGGGAATAATGGCCCTCGTCGTCGAGCCAGTGAGTGTGGGCCCGAGGCAGCCGCTGCGCCAGTTCCTGGCTGTAGGTCCAGTCGATGTTGCGGTCGGCCTTGCCGTGCCAGAAGTGCACGGGCAGATCGATCGTGGCGGGATCAAAACCCCAGGGCTGCAGGTAGGCCTCGGCATCGGTGGTCACCGCGACCGCCCCGCGCCGCAGGCTGTCCAGCATGGCCGCACGCACGATGCGAAACACCTCGGGGTCGGCCAGCACGCGGCGGTCGGCCTCGCGCAACAGCTTCAGCAGCCAGGACAGCGGCGGCCGATCCGGCTCGGCCCGTGCCGCCACCCGCGCCCCGAGCGCCAGCACCGGTCCGAGCAGCAGCGGCAGTCGCCGGCGCAGGCGAATGAGCAGGCGGTAGATCCAGAACAGGCGGGCATCGCCCAGCTCCGCCAGCGGCGGCGCGCCGCAGACGACGGTGGCGCTGAGCACCCGCTCCGGCAGCGCGGCGCAGGCGGCGAGCACATAGGGACCGCCGCCCGACCAGCCGAGCAGGTGGAAGCGCTCGGCACCCACCTGCTCCGCCAGTTCCGCCAGCGTCTCCGGCCAGTCGATCAGGCGACGCTCCGGCTGATAGTCCGACAGCCCGATGCCGGGTCGGTCAGGCGAAACCATGCGCAGGCCATAGCGGCGTCCGAGGCGGTCCATCAACTCGCCCTGCCGGCGGCCGCTCGGCCAGCCATGGTGATAAAACAGCACCGCGCCGGCCGGGTCACCGCATTCGGCGTAGCCGAGCTGCCGACCGTTGCGCAGGCGGAAACAGTGATCGGTCATGAAAAACAGGATGCTCCTTGAACCCACAACGCGGGCAGCCGTTTCAAAGGCCTTTTTCGCCCAGCCACTTCTGGCTGTGCGGCGGCACCGCGCAGGTGAGGCCAAACTGGGTCGTGGCGACGTGGCTCAGGTGGGCGGCCGCCTCGTGGACGTCATCGGTCCAGAGCAGCAGTTTCAGGTCCTCCGGACCGATGGTGCCATTGCGGGCCATGTCATCGACCAACTCGCGCAGCTTGCCCCAGTACTGGCTGCCCATGACCACCATCGGGAAATTGCGCACCTTGCCGGTCTGAATCAGGGTCAGCGCCTCGAACATCTCGTCGAGCGTGCCGAAGCCGCCGGGCATGATGACAAAGCCGTAGCTGTACTTGGTGAGCAGCACCTTGCGCACGAAGAAGTACTTCATCGTCACCCAGCGATCGAGCCAGGGATTCGGCTTCTGCTCGAAGGGCAGCTCGATGTTGCAGCCGACGCTGCGGCCGCCCGCCTCGTGGGCACCGCGGTTGGCCGCTTCCATGATGCCCGGACCGCCGCCGGTCAGCACCGTGAAACCGGTACGGATGATCGCCGCACCCAGTTCGCGCGCCATCTGGTAGTAGGGATGATCCTCGCGGAAACGCGCCGAGCCGAAGACCGTGATGCACGGACCGACAAAGTGCAGGGCGCGAAAGCCGCGCAGGAAATCGCGCAGGACGGCGAACAGCAGGAACAGCTCCTTGAGACGGCGGTTCGGCCCCTGCAGCAGGGTGCGATCGACCAGCCGGCCGCAAAAGCGCACCTGCTCCCGTCGCTGCTCCTCGGTGACGGCGGCCGCTTGGGGATAGGTCGGGGGTGCCTCCGGCGGTTGAGACTCAAGGTGTGGCATCCTTTCCTATACGTCTGCCGGAAGAAATCGCCAAACAAAAGCCGCGGCCGCCATTGTGTCATTATTGCATTTTCACCGCGTTTGCGCGGCATCGATCATGCCATTATTGCTCATTTGGCACAATATACCAAGCCCCTCAAATTTGGCTGAGCGATTGTCAATCAAGGAATGGCAACACCCTGCCGACTCTGGCATGATCCTCGCGAGAGGCAATTCCAACACTTCATCACCCATGTCTCCAGAAAAATTCACCCTCAAGCTGCAGGAAGCCTTCAATGCCTGCCAATCCATCGCCACCCGCCACGGTCATCAGGAGCTGCGCCCCGCGCACCTGCTGCAGGCCCTGCTCGATCAGGAGGGCGGCATTGCCCTGCCCCTGCTCGAGAAGGCCGCCGTCAACCCGGGCGCCGTGGCGACCCTGAAAACCCAGCTCGCCCAACTGCTGAGCCGGCAGCCGAAGGTGTCCGGCGGTGCCGGCGGCCTGTACCTGTCGAACGAGCTGCGCGAGCTGATGACGCGGGCCGAGGACGAGCAGAAGAAGCTCAAGGACGACTACCTGAGCGTCGAGCATGTCCTGCTGGCCCTGGGCAAGGCCAAGACCGAAGTCTCCGACCTGCTGCGCCAGGCCGGCCTGACCCATGACGGCCTGATCAAGGCCCTGACCGCCGTGCGCGGCAGTCAGCGCGTCACCGACCAGGATCCCGAAGGCAAGTATCAAACCCTGGAAAAGTACGGCACCGACCTCACCGCCCGCGCCCGCCAGGGCAAGATCGATCCGGTGATCGGCCGCGACGAGGAGATCCGCCGGGTCATGCAGGTGCTCAGCCGGCGCAGCAAGAACAACCCGGTGCTGATCGGCGAACCCGGCGTCGGCAAGACCGCCATCGCCGAGGGCTTGGCCCGGCGCATTGTCGCCGGCGACGTGCCGGATTCGCTCAAGGGCAAGCGCCTCATCAGCATGGACCTCGGCGGCATGATGGCCGGCGCGAAATTCCGCGGCGAGTTCGAGGAACGCCTGAAGGCCTTCCTCAAGGAGGTAACCAGCAGCGAGGGCGAGATCATCCTCTTCATCGACGAACTGCACACCATCGTCGGCGCCGGCAAGGCCGAGGGCGCGATGGATGCCGGCAACCTGCTCAAGCCGCAACTGGCGCGCGGCGAACTGCGCTGCATCGGCGCCACCACGCTCGATGAGTACCGCAAGTAC
>JAEYYS010000250.1 GCA_023428335.1 Verrucomicrobiota bacterium
GAGGAACGCGCCGCCGAAGCACCAGCCCCCGCCCCACGTCGCCCGGCCGCCAAGAAGGCCGCGCGCGGCAAACGCCGGGCCCTGGCCTGAGCCAAAGAACACGTCTCAGGTGATGCCAAACCCGGCCAACGCACGTTGGCCGCAACCGGAGCGCGCGTGTGCCGCAGGCCACTCGCTTCTCGGGGCCTCCGCGACGATTCCCTCAAACCCCCAAGCGCGGCCAACGCACGCGGGCCGCGACGCGGGGTCACTTCGCCTTGGGATTGCGCATGTAGTAAAGATGGCCGTCCTCGGCGCCACCGACGAAGTCAGGCAGGCCGTCGCCGTTGAAGTCCACCGTCGTCGGGCTGACGTCGTGGCCCTCAATATTGACCGCGGCAAGCAGGCCCAGGTCGGAGAAGAACCACTTGCCGTCGGCCGAGCCGGTCTGGCGCAGGAAATTGGCGTTGGCGGAATTGAGCAGGATGTCGAGTTGGCCGTCGCCATCCCAATCCATGATGCAGAGCTTGCGACGGCCGCTCTTGCCGGCGATGCCAGCATTCAGACGCAGGGGGTCGCCGGGCGTCATGGCCACCGGATTGCGCACCGCCAGGTTGCCGAGGGTTTTGGCATCGGCCTTGGGCGCCTGCGGATCCGCGCAGAGCACCCGCCGGGGATGCTTCAAAATGAGCCTCCCCTCCTGCTTGGCGCGCTCAAAGAAGGCCAGGTAACCCTCCTGATCGAGCATGACCAGATCGGTCAGGCCGTCGCGGTTCCAGTCGACCGCCACCGGCGTCGTCCGCCACTGGGTGAGCAGGGCCTTGCCCTCCGGCACCATCCAGCCGTAGGCAAGCCGCGGCTGCGGGCCCTGCCATTCGACCTCGACCGGCTGCGCCGCCGCGAGCTTGGGTGCCTTGCGCGAACCGACGTTCTTGTACCAGACGACCTTGCCGAGGATGGAATTGAGGACGAGATCCGGCAGGCCATCGCCATCCCAGTCGGCCACGGTCTGGGTGGTATACCCCCACTTCGCCTCGCACGGCCCCTGGATCGAGCCGTTCGGACCCGCCATGGGCCGGATCACCTTGCCCTCCGCTTCAAGATACTTCGGCGCCGCCCACTTGGGCTGCTCAACGCCGGGGCCGCTCAGGTTCTCAATGAAAGCCACGTAACCCGCGGTGTTGCCGCAGACGATGTCGGTGTCGCCATCGCCGTCCCAGTCAAAACCGACCGGCGTGGCCAGGGCACCAAACTTCACCAGATGCGCCTCCTGCTGGAAATAGCGTGGATCGCGGAACACCGGCACACCGTTGTCAGGCTTGCCGGTGTTTTCGATGAAGGCGACCCGGCCGTCCTCGTCGCCGACAATGAGGTCGATGTCGCCATCCTTGTCCCAGTCGATCGCCGTCGGCGTGATCATCTCCAGATCCATGACCAGGAATTGCCCGGCCTCGTTCTTGACCCGCTTCATGAGGGCGTACTTCGGCTTCTGGCGCGTGCCGATGTTCTCAAAGTAGGTGAAGCCGTCGAGGAACTCGCCACAGAGCAGGTCGAGATCGCCGTCGCCATCAAAGTCGGCGAAGTTCGGGCAGGGCCAGCCGAAGGTCTCCACCGGGCGATCGCCGCCCGCCAGGATCTTTTCCGGCTTGGCGTAGGCGGGCTTGGCATTGCTGCCGGTGTTGCGCAGCACGTAGACGTAGCCGCGCAGGGGACCATGCATCCAGCGGCCATTGGCGTCGTAGGCGTTGTCCCAGCCGTACTCGGTCCAGTCGCCAACCCCGACCACCAAATCCTGCACGCCGTCGCCGTCATAGTCGACCTGATGCCACATGTTGGCGCGCACCTTGTTGGGGTGGATGTTGGTCTTCAGACCGAGCTTGACCTCCTGATCGATGCCGGTCTTGAGGAAATCGGGATGGATGGCGTTCGGGGTCAGCACGACCGGTTTGCCGTCGACGTAGCTGACGCGGACGTTCTGGGCGCCCTTGCTGATGCGGACCCCGGGTTTGAACACCGGCAGCGGGTTTTTCGCGGTGTCGCCGCCGGCATTCTCAAAAAAGTAGATGCCATTGTAGGGCTTGTCCGGGCAGTTGACGACCAGGTCGAGGTCGCCATCGCCATCGAAATCCATCGGCAGCGGCCAGGCCCAGAGGCCGACGCCGAGGTCGACGGTGAGTCCTGGATGATTGTATTTCAACGGCTCCAGAGTGGCTTCGGAGGCCGCGGCGGAGACACCGAGACAGGCAAGGAGGGGGAAAAGACAGGTCCGGAGCAGGTTCATGGCGGTGGTTGGAACGCCCAGCATGGCGCACCCTGGCCGGGGTGCAAATCCATGGCGCTGCCGATTCTTGGCAGGGGGTTGACGATGCTTGACTTGGCCCGAGACGGGCCCAGTGGGAAACTGTGCCAATCTTGTGTCATTTGCAGGCAGCAGTTGATTTTTTTCGATTTTGCAGTCTTGTGGCCGGCCTTCCTGCTCCCACAGACCCTCAGTTGACCGCTTCTTTGTGACCCGTACCGCCTACAAACCGACCCCCGGTGCCATTCTCTTTTTCGGCATTCACGTTCTCGCGATCCTCGCCTTTTTCGTCAAACCCGACCCGCTGTCGTTGGTGCTTTGCGCCGCGCTGTTTCTGGTGAGAAAATTCGGCATCACCGGTGGTTACCACCGGTACTTCTCGCATCGCTCGTTCAAAACCTCGCGCTGGTTCCAGTTCGTGCTCGCCTGGCTGGGCGGCATGGCGGCCCAGAAGGGCGCGCTCTGGTGGGCGGCCCATCATCGCCACCATCACCAGCACTCCGACCAGCCGGACGACATCCACTCGGTCAAGCAGCAGGGCTTCTACTGGGCCCATGTCGGCTGGATCCTGGCACCGGACTACGAGGACTACGACGCCAAGCGCGTCAAGGACCTGACCAAGTACCCCGAGCTGGTCTGGATCAACAAGTACCACTTCGTGCCGCCGATGGTGCTCGCCATCGCCTGCTACCTGATCGCCGGCCTGCCGGGCTTCCTGTGGGGCTTCTGCCTCAGCACGGTCATCCTCTATCACACGACCTTCGCCATCAACTCCTTCTGCCACCTGCTCGGCAACCGTCGCTACGAGACCGGTGAATCGAGCCGCAACTCCTTCATCCTCGCCATCCTCACCCTTGGCGAGGGCTGGCACAACAACCACCACTACTACCCGCACTGCGCACGTCAGGGCTTCTTCTGGTGGGAGATCGACCCCACCTACTACGTGCTGCGTCTGCTGAAAATGGTCGGCATCGTCCACACCATCAAGGAGCCCACGAAAAAGGTGCTCGACGGCAAGGAAGCCACCGCCGCGCTCGGCTGAGCGCGGTTCAGCGCCGCGGCCCGCGCAACGCCACCGGCGTGCCGCGGAAGCCGCGTGGAATCACCGGCCATTCGGCGGTGAGGAAGTAGGCGTAGGTGCCCTTCGGGAACTCCGGCGTCACGCAGAACCGACCATTGCACTCATCGAGGTCGCCGCTGCCCGGCACAAAGACGTAATCCTGAATGAAGGCGCCGTCGTGCTGCCCGCCCGGCCCTTTCGGCGGCGACGGCCGATCGCCAGGCTTCAGTTCATAGCTCGAGCGCAGCGTTTTCATCCCGGAAGCCGGATCCTGCGGATCCTTGCAGCCGCGCAGGGCATAGATGGGAAAACCGTCGGCCGCCCAGCCCACCAGCGGCGAATGCTGATCCGGCGCCAACCCAAGCTGGTCGAGCAGCAGGGTCGGCAGGCCGTGATAATGGTACACCCCGCCTGGTTGGACATGGGCGTGACTGGCGTCCAGCCCGAGCGGCACGGCGCCACCAAGCGCCTCATAATTCCAGTCGCGCGAGCGGTCGCCACGCCAGAACTCGGCCGTGCCGGGATCGAACAGCACGCCGTTCAAGGCGATGCCAAAGGGCAGGTTCGGCGGGCCGCGCTCACCCTCGGCGGCGGGCCGGTGCAGCCAGGTGATCTGCGCCGCCGGCCGCGGATTCGCCGGCAGACGAAACTCATAATGCTGCGCCTCGATCGCATGCGGATTGCCGCGGTTCGGGAACCGACCGACCGCGTGCTCCGGCAGGGCGTTGGCGCGCACTTCCAGATCCACACCCCGGCGATCCATGCGGACTTCGTTGCGGCCCGGCGGCTTCTGCGTCGCCGGCACCAACTCGAGCGGTTGGGCCTCGGTCGCACGATGCTGACGCATCGGAGGGCCGCCGCGCCCGCCCGGTCCTCCCGGGGGCGGGCCTCCAGGCCCCCGCGGCGGCGGGCCTCCGGGAAACTGGGCGTTGACCACGAGGGCGATGAGACAGACCACCAGAGCGTAAGTGCGCGCGTTCATGTCCACAGTCTGTGACAGACAAGCTTGAGCCAAGATGAAGGTCGCCGGCCTTTTTTGAGCTCCGGGATCAAGGCGCGAAGATCGGCGCCAGCAGCGGCCGCAGCAGGCGGGCACCGGCTTCCGTGAGGTGATCGCCATCGGCATACAACGCCTCGCCCCCGACGGCGAGCCGCGCCCGGCCGTCGCTCTCAAACAGCAGGCTCGCCGGATCCAGCAGGCGGGCACCCGCGGCCTCAAGTTCGGCACGCAGGGCCTCCATCACGGCATTGCGCTCGCGATGCTCCGCCGGCGTGACCGCCAGATCACGCGGATCGCGAACCAGGCCGGGACGCAGGGCATGGTAGGCGAGCGCACGCGGCGGCGCGAAATCCTGCACCGGCACATCGAGCACGATCCACACGCGCGTGCCGGCCTCTCGCAACCGGCGCACGGTGTCGGTCAACGCACGGCCAAAGGCTTCCTCCTCACGACCGTGGCACTTGCTCCAGTAGGCGGCGAACACGGTGTCAGGCACCCGCTCGCGGCGCACAATTTCAATCACCGCCTCCGCCCAAGCACGGCTGGTTGATGCATCCAGCCCATGCCGGCTGCGCCGATGAAAACCGAGCGTGGGTGCCGTGGCCGAATGCGCGACCAGCAGGCCCGCCGCCCCAACCCCTTCACACGCGTCCGCCAGCACCGGCACCAGGCTCTTGGCATGGCTGTCGCCCCACAGCAAAACCCGCGCCGGTGCCTCGGGCAAGGCCGAGCCAAAGCGCGGCGGGCGACCGGCCAGCACCGCCTCGGCCGCATCCGGCCAGGCGGCGG
>JAEYYS010000313.1 GCA_023428335.1 Verrucomicrobiota bacterium
CGGCCTGCCGGCCGCCGTGCCGGGCGCGGGCGCCGGGGCGCACCGCCCCACCGCTGCGCTGCCAGCGGCGCGCGCATTCCAGGCCGGCGGCGTGTTCGGCGGCGCCGGTGACCAGCACCGGCCGGTCCGGCCATTCGGCGCGGGCGCCGAGATGGACGGCATTGATGCCCTCGGTGCCGCCGGAGGTGAAGACGATTTCATCGGGCTCGGCACCGAGCAGGGCGGCGACGTTGGCGCGGGCCTGTTCGAGCGCGCGCCGGGCCTGGCGACCGGGGGCGTGCGCCGCGGAGGGGTTGCCGAAGCGTACGCCGAGGAAGGGCAGCATGGCCTCGACCGCCGCCGGATCGGGCGGGGTGGTGGCGTTGGCGTCGAGGTAGATCATGCCCCGTCAAGTAAACAGGTCGCAGCGGGCAGGGTCAACCGGCAAGGGAGCTGCACACATGGTCGAGGTGTTCACGGGCACGGACAGCGCGCGCCAGCATGTCTTCCACCGGCTCATGCTCGCCGCTCGACAGTTCGAGCACGAGCACGCCGTGGAAGTCGGCGCGGCGCAGTTCGCCGGCGACCCAGGCCCAGTCGATCTGGCCCTCGCCGGGCGGCAGATGGGCGTCGCGGTCGCCGCGGTTGTCGTTGGCATGCACCAACTTGAGGTGGCCGGAGAGCTTGTGGATGACGGTGGCCATTTCGCCGGCGAGGTGGGCGTGGCCGGTGTCGAGGCAGGTGCCGACCGTGCAGGCGCGGATTTCGCCGAGCAGGTACATCATGTCGCGCACGTGGCCGAACATCAGGTGCGGCAGCATGTTTTCGAGCAGCAGTTCGATGCCGAGTTCGCAGCAGCGCGCGGCGACGCGGTTGAGCGAGTCGGCGGCGCGGTGCATGCGCTGCAGAAATTCCTCCTCGTGCGGCCGGCCCTCGCGCTCGGGACCGGGATGCAGGACAATGTTGTCGCAGCCCATGAGCGCGGCGGCCTCGCAGGCGCGCACGAGATCGTGCAGGGCTAGGTCGCGGCCGGCGTCGTCGGGTGCGGTGATGTCGATGCGGTCGGCGAAGGGGGCGTGGAAGGAGAAGGGATGCAGTCCCAGGCCGCGCATGCGCTCGCCGGCGCGGCGCACGTCCGCCTCGTTGTGGTAGTCGAGGTGCATGGGAAAGGAGCAGACCTCGATCTCGCGGAAGCCAGCGGCGCGGATGGGTTCAAGCACGTCAAAGATGCTGCGTCGGTAGAAGCAGCCGGTGGAGAGTCCGATGGGCCAGGGGTTCATGGTGGCAGCAGGGTGAGCAGGCGCGAGCGCCGGGTTTCCAGTTCGCAGGCATGCCCATCGGCGGCGAAGCAGAAGCCCTTTTCGAGCGTCGAGGTGCAGTTGAAATCGACCAGCCGGTCGACCCCGGTCGCCAGCAGGCCGGCGAACAGGCGGGTGTAAAAGTCGGCGCGCGTGCCGGCCTCGTAGTCGCTCCAGTTGATGCCCCAGCCGTGTGCCGGGTTTTCGAACTTCGAGCGGATCAGGCCGGCGATGTGGCGTGGATGCCAGCCATCGGCGAGCAGGCAGCGGGTGACGAGCTGCATGCCGGCGGGCTTGAGCAGGAGGTCGTTGGGCAACTCCAGCAGGCGGCGCACGCAGCCCGGCAGCGTTTCCAGAGGCGTGCGGTCGTAGGTCTGTGGCCAGAGATGGCGCGGGTCATGGCGGGCGGAGTAGTAGTACTCGTGAAAGCGGCGCAGGCGCGAGGCGAGGTACTGTTCCAGCAGGTGTGTGGTGCCCTCCTCCTGAAGGGGGATGCGCACGCAGGCGCGCCGGGCCAGTTCGGCCGTCTTGACGTCGGAACGGCGCACCTGCAGGGCCTGGCGAAAGTCCATCTCATGCAGGGGAATGGCACGCAGAGCGGGTTGCGCGGCGCCGGCGCTGCGCACCAGCTTGCGCGCGGAGGGTTTCAGGTAGGCGGTGAACGGCATGCGGATCATGCGCGTGTGCAGGGGGTCGCCATACTCGGAGATGTCGATCGAGACCATCTCGCGCTGGCGGGTGGCGCAGGGACCGACGTGCACGGCGGTGATCTCGACCGGCAGCGGGCAATGGGGCGCGGCGCGGCGCTTGATCTCCTGAGCGACGTATTCGGCGAGCAGGGCGAGGGCGGCGAAGGCCTCCTGGGCGGTGGTGTCGAGGTGGCCGGTGAGCAGCGGCGGCAGGTGTTCCAGGCAGCGAGGCACCAGTTCCGGCGCCGGGTTGAGGGCGGTGATGCGGCGCGCCACCTCGGAACTGCGGCCAATGCGCCAGACGAAGTGATGGCCCTGACCCGTGATGAGGTGGAGCGGGCGGATGCCCCAGCCGAGCAGCAGCGCCTCAATCTCGCGCACGACGGGTTCCTGCAGATCGAAGGCGCGCACCGGGTCGGCGAAGGCCGCCGCGGGGGCGTCGAAGTTGACGTACTCCAGATCGAGATGCAGCAGCAGCGATTCCGTGTCGGCCAGCGAGCGGGCGATGTCGAGATGGCGCTCGAGGAACCAGTCGAGTTCGACCGGTGGTCGCAGCTCGCGGCGGTCGTAGGCGCAGCCGTCGGTGTGGGTGAGATAGACCGCCGTGGCCTGTTCGAGATGGTCGGCGCCGCAGAACTCAATCAGGCGCTGGCGCACGGCCGGCTGCGCGTAGAACGAAGTCGCAGCACCGGCCTTCATGCCCTTAGTTTAGGGCATCTGACGGAAAAATGCACCCCTGAGTACGAAAAAAGCCGGCGGAAAACCACCGGCTTTGTGCGGATCTTGTGCTGTGGATTACTTGGCCTTGGCGAGGATCTTCTGCAGGGTGCCGGCGAACTCGGCCGGGCTGCTGCTGCCGACCTGGTTGCCGAGGCTTGTGCCCTGGGGACTGAGGAACTCGATGTGCGGGATGCCGCTGACACCGTGTTTCTGGGCGGCGGTGGCGTTGGCTTCCTGATCGGTGTCCAGGTAGGCCCAGACGAACTGGTCGTGCAGGGGGGCGACCTCCTTGCTGGGGTAGACCGACTTCTTCATGACCTGGCAGGGCGGGCACCAGACGGCGGAGAAGACCATGACGACCGGCTTGTTTTGCGCCGTGGCGGCGGCGACGGCGGCGTCGTAGCTGGTGAGGAATTTCGGGCTGCCCTTGGGGAAATCCGCGGCAAGGGCGGGCAGGGCGAGGGCGGCGAGCAGAAGGAGGAAGCGTTTCATGGTGGGTAGGGATGGGACGTTGACGGCGGGCGATTTATTCCAACTGAAGCTTGGCGAGCGAGCGGTACAGGCCGCCCGGGCGGTCGATCAGTTCGTCGTGACTGCCGCGCTCGAGGATGGCGCCGCCGGACATGACCAGGATCTGGTCGCAGCGGCGCACGGTACTCAGGCGGTGGGCGATGATCAGGCTGGTACGGTTTTCCATCAGCTTGTCGAGGGCGTCCTGAACCAGGCGCTCGCTTTCGGCGTCGAGGCTGCTGGTGGCCTCGTCGAGGATGAGGATGGCGGGATCGGCGAGGATGGCGCGGGCGATGGCGATGCGCTGGCGCTGGCCGCCGGAGAGCTGGGTGCCGCGGTCGCCGACGACGGTTTCATAGCCCTCGGGCAGGGCGCTGATGAAGTCGTGGGCATTGGCCTGGGTGGCGGCGGCGACCACCTCCTCGCGGCTGGCGCCGGGGCGGCCGTAGGCGATGTTGTCGAGGATGCTGCCGCCGAACAGCAGCACCTCCTGCGGCACGAGGGCAAGGTTGCGGCGCAGCCGGGAAAGCGACAGCTCGGCGAGCGGTTGGCCGTCGATGCGGATCTCGCCGGCGGTGGGGTCGTAGAAGCGGAAGAGCAGGGAAATGCTGGTGGTCTTGCCGGAGCCGCTCGGACCGACCAGGGCGATGCGCTGACCGGCACGCGCGTGCAGGTCGAAGTCGTGCAGCACGGTCACCTCGGGGCGGGTCGGGTAGGCGAAGCGGACGCCGCGCATTTCGATTTCGCCGCGGAAGCGCTCGATCGGCAGGCTGGCATCGTCAGCGGGTTCGACGTCTTCGGCGTGGATTTCGCGCACGCGTTCGGTGGCGCCGAGCGCGCGCTGGAGCTGGGCGACCAGTTCCGGGAACTGCATGAAGGAGGCGGCGATCATGCCGCTGAGGCCAGCGAACTGGGTGAGTTCGGCGCGGGCGATTTCGCCGCGCTCCAGCATGCGCATGGCGAACCAGGTGACCAGGATGAGGGCGACGCTGAAGGCGAAGATGATGAAGGCGATGAAGGAGGCGCGCGGGGCGGCGGCGCGGATGACGGTGCGCAGGTAGGCGCCGAGGTTGCGGTCGTAGCGGGCAAGCTCGTGGGCCTCGTTGCGGAAGGCCTTGACGCTGACCATGCTCTGCAGGCTTTCGTCGACCACGACCTGGGTGGCGGCCAGGTTGTCCTGGGCGGCGCGGGTGAGCTTGCGGATGCGCGCGCCGAAGATGGCGATGAGGACGATGACGACCGGGATGGTGGCCACCATGAAGAGCGACAGCTTGACCGACATCAGCAGGATCAGGGTCAGGCAGATCGCCAGCATCACCGTGTGACGGATGAGCATGGGCAGGGTGATGACGAGGGTCTCGCGCATGGCCTCGACGTCGTTGGCGAGGCGCGAGGCGAGTTCGCCGGCACGGCGGCGGTTGAGGGTGGCCATCGGCAGGCGCAGGATGGTGCCGAAGGTGTCCATGCGCAGGGAGGCGAGGGCGCGTTCCGAGGCCTTGGCGAAGAGCAGGATGCGCCAGAAGGCGACAAAGGCCTGGGTGGCGACCAGACCGACCAGGAAGAGCGCCTTGTCGTCGAGTTCCGCCATCCATTCGGGGCCGGAGGCGCCGCCGAGGCCCTTGCCGGCGAGGGCGGCCAGCTCCTTGATGAAGACGACCGTCAGCCCGCCGGTGAAGGCGAGGGCGATGAGCGCCGGGATGAAGACGTTGAAGTGCGGGCGCAGGTAGCGCAGGAAAAAGCCGGCATCACGCCAGGCGGCGCGGTCCCAGAGTTTCTTCGACGGGGGGGTATCGGGCATCGGAATCGGGACAGTGGCGGGGCCGCGACAAATGGCAAGGCGTCAATGCCCGCCGGCCGTGGAGAACACCGCCCGGTGGAGGTTGGACGCGCGCCTGTGCGGCGGTGCGGCTCAGAGGTTGGCGTCGGCGGCGCGCTTGATGCTCGAAAGCACGTCGCTGATCTTCAGATCGATGCGCTGGCGCTTCTGGAAGTAGCAGACCTTCTCGTAGCCGGCCTCGGTGAGGTTGTTGAGGGCGGTGATGAAATGTTCGCCGACGCGGTTGGCGCGGTGGGCGTCGGAGCCAATGACGACCGGGATGTTTCGCTCGGCCATCATGCGCAGCATCTCATTGCCGGGGTTCATCTCCGAGTAACTCTTGTTCAGGCCGGAGGTGTTCAACTCCATGGCGACGCCGGTTTTGGCGATGCGATCGAGCGCCGCCTCCGCCGAATTTTTGATGATGGCGAAGCACCAGCTGTCCGGATGGTAATTCTTCACCAGGTCGGGGTGGGCGAGGCAGTCGTACAGGCCGGATTCGGCGCTTTGGGCGAGGTGTTCGAAGTAGGTGCGGCGGAAGTTTTCGATGGTGCCGACCTCAAACTTGGAGAGGTACTCCTTGGCCTGCCAGTGCAGGCCGCCGAGGATGTAATCGAACTCGGCGCGCTCATGCAGGCTGCGGATCCAGTCCTCGCAGCCCGGGAAGAATTCGCTCTCCAGACCGAGGCAGACGTCGAGCCGGCCCTCGTAGGCCTTGGCGGTGCGACGGACCAGTTCGAGGTAGGTGTCGAATTCGCTGTTCGACATGCGCACGCTCGGCCAGTAACCGTCGGGCATCGGGCAGTGGCAGGTGAAGATGATGCCCTTCAGGCCGGCCTTGAGCGCCTGGGCGGCATACTCCTCGGGCTCGCCCCACGCATGCTTGCAGAGCGGCGTGTGCATGTGGGAATCGTAGTAGAGCGGTCCCCCGGGCTTGGTCTTCACGGCCTGGACCGGCTTGGCGGCTGCGGCCTTGGCAGCTGGCTTCTGAGCCGGGGCGGCCTTGGCGGCAGGTTTTTTGGCCGGGGCCGGCTTCTTGGCCGGGGCGGCCTTGGCGGCAGGCTTTTGGGCCGGGGCCGGCTTCTTGACCGGGGTGGCCTTGGCGGCAGGTTTTTTGGCCGGGGCCGGTTTTTTGACTGGGGCGGCCTTGGCGGCGGGTTTTTTCGCGGGCGCAGCCGGTTTCTTGGCCGAGGGCTTTTGCACGGGAGCTTTTTTCGAGGCGGCCTTGGCCGACGGGGAGGCCGCCTTGGCGGCGGGCTTGGCGGATTTCTTGGTGGATTTGCTCACGTGCTTCAACTCCTGTTAGTGATTCAGGATCAACCAGCCCCTGCCTTCGACACCGGCGATGCGAACCGTGCTGGGATCCTGAATTTTCTCGTCATAACACAATCGCAGGGTCAACGGAACTTTTTTCCAGCCTCCCTGGACGAGCGGCGCGCGCAGCGCCTGCCAGAGCGCATCGTCGGCGCGCACCACGGCCTGCAGCGGTGCCGGGTGATTGGGGTGCTGCAATTCCAGTCGGGCCAGACCGTCGCCGCTCTCGGCAGGATCGGCCCGCAGGGTGGCCAGCAGGCGGAACAGGGTGGGGGCGGTCGGCCG
>JAEYYS010000366.1 GCA_023428335.1 Verrucomicrobiota bacterium
GTAATCCATGAGGGTCTGGTAGTGGTAACCCTCGTCGCCCTCCACCACGACCGACTTGTAGCGGTCGCCAAAGAGTCGCCCCCACTGGCGGTGACGGACATTGTAGCGACGCGTCAGGGTGTTTTGCAGCCAGGACATGCCTGCGACCAGGTTCGGTTCCGGGGTCTGCAGGAAGAGGTGGTAATGGTTACCCATCAGCACCCAGGCTTGGACACACCAGCCGGTGCGTTCGCAGGCCTGACCGAGGGTGTGCAGGAAGAAGCGACGGTCGTCGTCATCATGGAAGATGGCCTCCCGGCGATTGCCGCGCGCCATGACATGGTAATAAGCCCCCGCGGCCTGGATGCGAATGCTGCGTGCCATGCTTACAGAATCAAGGAGTCAGCCCATTCTGTCAAGCAGTTGCACACTGACCCCTTTTGGAGTGCCGGCAGTGTTGGGACACTGGGTTGCGGACTTACGGTGCCCCGCCGGACTCAAGCCGCAGCAGTTCAATTTCGGCGGCGTTCAGGCGTCGCTGCAGGGTGGACCGCTGCTGTTCCAGGGTTGTCTTGCGCTGGCCCGCGTAGTAGCGGCGGGTGGCGGACAATTCCTGGAAGTTCAATTCATACCCCACCTGTCGCAGGTCCTCCTCCAGGGTCTCCAGTTCCTTCTTCATCTGCGCCACGGCGAGCCGTCCCTCGAGTTGTCGCTGTTGTTTCTTGCGCTGTTGATCCACCCCGGCCGCCGCTTCCTCCGGTTGCGCCGGCGGAGCGGGCGCTTTGTCGGCCATCTGCGGTGCTCGCATCGGCCCGGACTGAGCCACCTAGGTCCCAGCCTGCACCTCAGCGGCAACGGGCAGCACTTCCGCAATGGCGTAGCCGGGGCCGTAACGCAGGCGATCCCGGACCTTCTGCGGAAGATCCGGGTGCGCGACCTTCGACACACCGAGGGCATGCCCGACCAGCAACCCGGAATCCTCGACACGCTGAATCCGACATTCGCGCAGACGCACCCCCGAGGGCAGAACCAATTCCCCCAGCGCCATGCCCACGGAGGCCGCTCGCACGCCTGCAATGTCATGGTCGAAATCCTGTCGCAACTTGGCGTGGCTGCCGCGCAGGCGTTCCACATCCTGTCGCAGGCCGCGCACACGCAGCTCCTGGGCCGCCAATCCCTCCTCAAGCGCAACGATCTCCGCCCGCTCGCGCTTCAGCCGCTCGGCCTGCTCAACGTGCCGGGCGACGATTTCCGTCTGAGTCTTGAGCAAGGCCAGTTGCACCCGGGCGGCTTTGTCCTGGCGTGCCTGTTGCCAGGCGACCGTGCCAAAGGCCACGGCGACAAAGGCCAACAGATAGGCGATCAGCCGACCGTTCATGATGGGTTACCCCCATGCTGCCTGAGATAGTCCGCGCGGAGGGTTTCAAGCTCCTTCACCGCCTGTTCCAGTTCGGTTTTCTGCCCGGCCAAACCGGCTTCCAGCACCTTGCCTTCCTCCAAGCGCTTTTGCAGTTCCTGAAGATGCCAATTCTGGCTGGCCGGCAGGGCCGTTGGCGTGCCCGACTTGCCCTGCTCCTTGCGCAGGAGTTCCAAATTCAGTTGCTGCTCTTTCAAGGCCGCCTTGGCTTCATCCACCTGAACGGCAATTTCCGAGCGCTGGCAGGAACTGGCCATCGCGACCAGCAGCACCGCCAGGCAAGTGCGCCACCGCGGACCCGCACGACCGGGATTCAGGCGATCGGTCATGGCACAGCAACAGAACATCATGTCGACGGAATTTGGACGGGCATCTCGAGCACATAACCCAGCCTGGCTTTCAACTCCGCCGGCAGTTCATCTGCTTTGACACGAAGCACCCCTTCCGCGTGACTGAAGGTGACCGCCTCCGTCTCAATCTTCTGAATTCTGGTGAGGCGCAGCACCCGGCCTCCGGCAAGCACCAACTCAGGCTGCTTCATGCCGACCGAGTCCACGCGCACCCGCTGCACCGATTCGATGTAGGCCTTCTCCACGTCGGCCTGGCTCGCTTTCACCTCGGCCATCTGCTTTTGCAGGGCATCGATCTCCGACTTGAGGGTCTCACTCGCGATCTGCAGTGCCAGCAGTTCCTTGCGCTGCTCGAGGTTCGACTGTCGCGAGCGCAGATTCTCCTCAACGCCCTTCAAGTCCTGCTTCAGACCATTGACGTCCGACTGCAGCTCATCCACGACCAGGGTGTAGTTGACACCGTAAAACAGGCCGAACATTGAGGCGAGCACCAGAAGATAAGCGATGATTTTTCCATCCATGGCTGGGAGTCGTTTCAGTTTTTGCCGTAGTACTTCGCGCGATAACCGTTCAGAATCGCCGTCTTGCGCTCCAGGTTGGCCTGCTCCGCCACCAGTTCCGCCTTGAGCGATTCGATGTCAGCCTTGTTCGATTCGATCTGTTTGCGCAGCTGGGCCGGATCGGTCTGTCGGGAACCGACCGCAGTCACCTGCTTCTGGACCTGATGAAACTCCTCCTGAACCAGCGCGGAGCGTTGCTGCTTCTCCTCGATCTGCAGTCGCAGGGAGTCGAGTTCGGTCTTCAGCTGGGTTTTTTGCTCACAGCCGCAAAACCCCCAGGGTAGAACCGCCAGCAGCATGGCGGCAAAATTTGAATTTTTGCGCAGATTTTTCATGAGAAATCCAATTCCAATAATTAGGATTTCCTTGGAGGCAAAACAAGATTTTTCGACTGCGGATTGCGGATTATCCAAGAAACCGTCGTGCACGCTTTCCTGTCTACCCTGCGCCAGCGAAAGGACCGCCCCTCACCGACGTTTCCGGAGATTCATGAAACGCCTGCTGCTTGCCCTCGTCGCCCTGCCCCTGTTTGCCGCCGCCAGGGAGGCGCCGAACATCCTCTTTGCCATCGCTGACGACTGGGGACCGCATGCCGGCGTCTATGGCACGCCCTGGGTGAAGACCCCGGCCTTCGACCGCCTTGCGCGCGAGGGTCTGCTGTTCAAGAACGCCTACACGCCGATGGCGAAGTGCGCGCCCTCGCGCGCCATCGTGCTGACGGGTCGCCACCTCTGGCAGAACGAGGAGGCTGGCAACCACATGGCGATGTTTCCGCCCAAGCTGAAGAGCTGGCCGGAGGTGCTCATGGACCAGGGCTGGCACATGGGCATCACCGGCAAGGGCTGGGGCCCGGGCATCGCCAACGACGCGGACGGCAAGCCGCGCCTCATCACCGGCAAACCCTACAACAAGCACAAGGCGAAGCCGCCGACCTCGGCGATCGGCAACAACGATTACGCGGCCAACTTCGTCGACTTCCTCGACGCCGCGCCCAAGGACGGTCCCTGGTGCTTCTGGTACGGCTGCACCGAGCCGCACCGCGGCTACGAATTCCAGTCGGGCGTGATGAAGGGCGGCAAGAAGTTGTCCGACATCGACCGCGTGCCGGGCTACTGGCCCGACCACGAAACGGTGCGCCACGACATGCTCGACTACGCCTACGAGGTCGAGCACATGGATCGCCACCTCGCTCGCATGCTCGCCGAACTCGAGAAGCGCGGCCAGTTGGAGAACACCCTCATTGTCGTCACCGCCGACCACGGCATGCCCTTCCCGCGCGTCAAGGGCTACGCCTACCACGATTCCAACCACGTGCCGCTCGCCCTGTTCTGGCCCGCCGGCGTGAAAAACCCCGGTCGTGTCATCGAGGACTTCGTCGATTTCACCGACCTCGCCGCAACGATCCTTGATGTCGCCGGCATCGCCCAGGCCGACAGCGGCATGCAGCCGATCACGGGTCGCAGTTGGCGCGAGATCTGGGAGAGCGAGCGCGCCGGCCAAGTGGTCGCTGCACGCGACCACGTGCTCATCGGCAAGGAGCGCACCGATGTCGGCCGCCCGCACAACTGGGGCTACCCGATCCGCGGCATCGTCACCCGCGACACCCTGTTCCTGAAAAACTACGAGCCGACGCGCTGGCCCGCCGGCAACCCCGAGACGGGCTACCTCGACACCGACGGCAGCCCGACCAAGAGCCTGATCCTGGAGCTGGGTCGCCAAGACCGCAGCAACAAGTACTGGAAACTCAACTTCGGCATGCGCCCGGCCGAGGAACTGTTCGACCTGACGGTCGATGCCGACTGCGTGCACAACCTCGCCGGCGAATCCGTGCACACCGCCCGGGTGACGGCCCTGCGCGAGCGACTGGAAAGCGCGCTCAAGGCCCAGGGTGACCCGCGCATGGCCGGCAACGGCGCGATCTTTGATCGCTACACCCCGACCACCGGCGACGGCTTTTACGAGCAGTTCATGCGCGGCGAAAAACCCAAGGCCGGCTGGGTCAACGAGACCGACTTCGAACCAGCGCCGCTGCAGCCCTGAGTCGGCCGCCCGAACCCGTGCGAACTAACGCCCCCCACCTGCGGCGGCGCGGGCCTCGGTGCGGATCTTGAAGCCCGACTGGCTGCGCAGCAAAAACGGCGGCGGGTTGTCGGGCGGCAGTCCGGCGAGCACAGCCTCCAGCTTGCGGCGCGCGGCGACCATTTCCGCCTTCGTCTCGCCGGCGAGATCCTGGGTTTCCGCAGGGTCGGCATTGGCATCGAAGAAGCGC
>JAEYYS010000367.1 GCA_023428335.1 Verrucomicrobiota bacterium
CGCCCGCGACCGGGTCTGGATCACCTGCTTCGAGAGCGAGTTTCAGGATTTCTCCGACGCCCCGATGGCGCGCGATGAACTGCTCGCCGATGAAGGCTTGCAAAACCTGGAGGCCATCGGTGTCGCAGGCGGCACCGAGCTGCTGCCTGCCCTCCAGCATGTTCTGGACATGCGCCGTAAGCACAGCGGCAATAGGCCGGCCCGCGTGATTCTGATCACCGATGGCCAGGTGGGCAATGAGGACGAGGTGCTGGCGTTGCTGAATTCCCGCACGGCGCGTGATTTGCCGGTGCACACCTTCGGCATCGACACCGATGTCAACGATGCCTTCCTGCAGCAGGTCGCCCGCCAGACCCGGGGCCGTTGCGCCCTGATGGCGCCGGAGGACGACATTCCCGCGGCGGTGCGCCGGCTCGCGGTCAGTCTGCGTCGACCGGTGCTCACCGGGCTGCAACTGCTCGATGAAGTGGCGACCCCGGAAGACGCCACGGCCTTGCCGGATCTGCATGCCGGTGAAGTTTTGCTGCTGCCGGTGCGGGTTGGCGACGCCAGCACGGTGAGCCTGATGGCAAGTTTGCCGGATGGGCGGCCGTGGTCGGTGCAGTGGCAGCTTGAGGAAGCGGCGGTCTCGCCTCTGCCGCGCCTGGCCTGGGTCAAGCGCCGCATGCAGCACCTGCTCAGCCAGGACCACACCGAGCAGGCCGTGGCGCTCGCCATCCAGCACAACGTGGTCTGCCGCGGTGCTGCCTTCGTCGCTTGGGATGAGGCGGAGAAAACGCCCATCGCCAAGCGCGCCGTGGTGCAGCCTTCGCTGGGCATCGACCGGCTGGAGTGTGCACCGACCCGCTTCGCGGCTCCGCAAAGGATGCTGAGCATGCCGATCATGAGCGACGGCACGGATCCCTTCGACGGGGACTTCTCCCTGGACGCCGTCTCGCGTTTTGCGGCGCCACGCCC
The DNA here is from genome assembly GCA_023428335.1 of Verrucomicrobiota bacterium. Taxonomy (GTDB): domain Bacteria; phylum Verrucomicrobiota; class Verrucomicrobiia; order Verrucomicrobiales; family Verrucomicrobiaceae; genus Prosthecobacter. The sequence goes on from JAEYYS010000367.1 coordinate 958, forward strand.
CAGCCGCGATTGGCACCGTCTGGTGGGCCTGCCGCTGAGCACCTACGAGGATCTGGTCCGGCACCCCTGGACCCGGCGTTTCCAAGCCCTGCTGGAGACCCGCTTTGGCTTGTCGACCGCGATTGCCGAGCCGGTGGCCATCCTGCTGCGCCACTGGGCCGACGGCTTGATCAGCGCCAGCCGCCGTCGTCAGCTCGACGACTGGCTGACGCAGTTGGAGCAGCCCGGCAGCGAGATCTCGCTTCTGCTTCAGGGGATGGCGGCCGAGTCGCATCCCGCGGTCGCCCAGGCCCTGACTCTGCTGCAGGCGGAATGGCAGCGTGCCCGTCCCTGAGGGTAGGGGGCCGCCGTGCGCGCAGGAGGGCAAGGTGCGCACCTCGGCGAGCTCCGGATGTCCATTTCAGTCCATGAGCGTCCATCAAGCTTGACCCGATTGGCCTTGGGACACGTGAATCGCGGCACAGGGGAAGAAGTCAAGGTGCTGCCTCTGCGATTCGGCATCTGAGGTCCCCGAGCGGTCTTGCCTGTCGTGCTTTGGCCGCCTAGATTAAAAGCATGAGCACGGCCAGCCAGCACCGGGGTCAGATTGTCGACTTGCTGCAGTCGCGGGTGTTTCCCGGTGTGGTGGAGGTAGCCGAAGGACGCATCCGCGCGGTGCACGAGGATCCGGCGGTGACCGAGACCAGTTTGCTCTGCCCGGGGTTCATCGATGCCCATGTGCACATCGAGAGCTCCATGCTGACACCGCCCGAGTTTGGCCGCATCGCGGTCGCCCATGGCACGGTCGGCACGGTGTCCGACCCGCACGAGATCGCCAACGTGCTCGGCATCGAGGGCGTGCGCTACATGCAGCAGCAGGCGGCGCGTACGCCCTGCAAGATCCACTTTGGCATTCCCTCCTGTGTGCCTGCCACGGGTTTTGAAACCGCCGGCGCAGTGCTTGGCCCGGAGGCGATCGAGGAACTCTGCCAGGATGAATCGCTGCTCTACCTTTCGGAGATGATGAACTTTCCCGGCGTCATCCAGCGTGATCCGGAGGTGATGCGCAAGTTGGCCATCGCCCGCGCCCGCGGCCGGCGCATCGACGGACATGCGCCCGGCCTGCGCGGCGTGGACCTGAAGGCCTATGTGTCCGCCGGCATCGAGACCGATCACGAGTGCTTCCAGATCGATGAGGCGCGGGAAAAACTCGCCCTCGGCCAAAAGATCCTCATCCGCGAAGGCTCGGCCGCGAAGAATTTCGAGGAACTCTGGCCGCTGCTGCTCGATCATGCCGACCGCTGCATGCTGTGCAGCGACGACAAGCATCCCGACGACCTGATCGAGGGCCACATTGATCGCCTGTGTGCGCGCGCTGTCGGGCATGGCGTGCCGGCGCTGAACGTGCTGCGCGCCGCCTGCCTGAACCCGGTGCGACATTACGGCCTGCGCTGCGGCCTGCTGCGGCCCGGGGATGCCGCCGATTTCATCCGCCTGCGCGATCTGACGGACTTCACCGTGCTGGAAACCTGGATCGACGGCGAATGCGTTGCCCGCGACGGCCGTTCACTGCTCGCAAAGGCGACCTCGCCGCGGGTGAACCGGTTTCACGCCGGGCCGAAACAGGCCGTCGATTTTGCCGTGCCGGCCGGGCGCGGCCCCTTGCGCGTCATCGAAGCGCGCGACGGTCAGATCGTCACCGGCGCCGGCGAGGCGGAGCCACGCCTTGAAAACGGTTTCGCCCTCGCCGATCCCGGTCGCGACCTGCTCAAGATCGCCGTCGTCAACCGCTACGCCGACGTGCCGCCGGCGGTCGCCTTTGTGCGCGGGGTCGGCCTGCGTCGCGGCGCCCTCGCCTCCAGTGTCGCCCACGACTGCCACAACATCGTCGCTGTTGGCGCCAGCGATGCCGATTTGGCGCGGGCGGTCAATCTTGTCATCTCCCACCAGGGCGGCATCAGCCTGACCGATGG